>DNNS01000459.1 GCA_003497555.1 Spirochaetia bacterium | reverse complement strand
TTAAAATCTGAGTAAGTACAAATATTTTTTATTGTTCACTGTAAAGATCAAAGTCAATATCTTGTTAGTTTTTTACTATATTTTGTCTGGAATAATACTTTTATAAGTATTAAAATTATATATAGAGAGGAAATTATGGACAAACAAATTAAAACCGCTATTATTGGCTGCGGGAGTTTTGTGAACAGCATGCATATTCCCAATATGCTAAAAAATCCAAAATTTAAAATCCATGCCTGTGTTGATATTAATGAATCTGCAGCCAAAGAAACATGCAAAAAAACCGGCGCTGAATACTGGACCGGTGATATTGATCGTATACTGAAGGATAAAAATATTGACCTGGTTGTAATAACAACCCGGCATAATACACATGCCGGACTCACGGTTCAGGCAGCCAACGCCGGAAAACATATATTATGCGAAAAGCCCATGGCAATGAATATCGAAGAATGCCATGCCGTATCATCTGCTGTAAAAAAAAATAATGTGAAATATACTGTCGGATATAATCGCGGAATAGCTCCCCTGATAAAAAAAGCCAAAGAATTATTAACCGGTGATTCTCATAAAAAAATGATTTATCACCGCATCCAGGCTCCTTTCCCTGCAGATTCCTGGACGCATATCCCGGAAATAGGCGGCGGGCGTTTTATCGGCGAAGGCTGTCATATTTTTGATCTGCTTTGTGAAATAACAGAAACTGCACCGGTTTCAGTTTATGCTGCCGGCGGTACTTTTCTCGATCCGGACAAGGTAAAAATTTCTGATAGCGGGATTATAACCATCTTTTTCGGGGATGGTTCCGTGGGGACTACGCTTATATCCAGCGCAGGCTGCAGCGCTTTTCCGAAAGAAGCCACTGAAATTTACTGCAATGGGAAAGTAATATACATAAACAACTTTACTGATTTTGAATATTATCCGGGCACCAATGGAGCTGAAAAATATTCGCTTGCCAAACAAGACAAAGGCCAGGCAGATGAAATTGATCTTCTGGCTGATTCCATAATCAATGATACGCAAAGCCCGAACGGAATCAACAAGGCAGCCCGTGCTGCAATTATCAGCTTCAAGGTAAATGAATCTATTGCCGGTATGAAGCCTGTGCAGATAAAAGAAACGGAATATAATTTAATATCTTAAAGGAGTTTTCTATGATAAACATCGGAATTGTAAATATTGACACATCGCACCCGAAGACATTTGCGGAATATCTGAAGGTAAACGGCAGAGCCAGATACCAGGCATTATATAATGACGGTTTTAGAGGCAATGATGAAGTAGAAGGTTTTATTTCAAAATATAATCTTGACGGCCGTTATACATCGCTTGGCGAACTTGCAGAAAAAACAGATATCGGTTTTATCCATGGATGCAATTGGGACAGGCATATTGAGTATGCCCTGCCTTTTTGGGAAAAAAATAAACCGGTTTTTATTGATAAACCGCTGGTAGGCAATATACAGGATTGCAGAAAAATTGAAAAATTGGCAGAAAAAAATATCATACTTGGCTCATCATCAGTCCGTTATGCCGAAGAAATAGTTTCTTTCCTCTCTATTCCCGCAGAAGAGCGCGGAGAAATACTTAATGTATACGGCACTGCGGGCGTTGATGAATTTAATTATGCAATTCATATAGTTGAAGCATTTGGCGGCCTCCTTGGCACGGGCGCTGTTTCTGTACGTTTTTCCGGTTCCTGCCGGAAAAAAAATATTTTTTCCGAGACCTATGCTATCCATTATAATAACGGTATTAATGCCTTTTTTTCTACATGTTCGGGGACATACCAGCCATTTGTCATTGTTATAATGACAACCAAATCCGTATATAATATTACTATAAATGTTAAACAACTTTATGGAGCGTTACTTGAACGCATATGTGATTTTTTGGAAAAAGGCGTAAACCGCCTGGCTCCGGTTGGAGAAATTACCGAATCCATTCGCATTATGCTTGCAGGCCGAATTTCCCGCAATCAATCCGGTAAGGTAATAACTTTAACCGATATACCGGACAATGATCCCGGATTTGACGGTACTGCTTTTGAAAAAGAATACGCAAAAAGCGCAAAAAAAATATACATTTAATAATTTTTATCGGCAGCCGGCTNNGGGTATGATTTTTTTTCTTGGGTACACGTCATATTTAGTCTGCAGAAAATGCTTGACAACATGGGGAATACTCTTTTTTTCTCCTACCGTGCAAATTTATTTCTATTTTATAGAAAAAGCCGCGGCTTTATTGTTCTATTTACCCAAGAAATAAATTTGCACTCTATCTTACCGGAGACGTTGACTTTTAGACCCGCTTTTGATAATATTAGTCAAATAAAAATCAGGATTGTATTGTGAAGAAAAAAGACCTTGAATTTTATACCAAACGCGCCCTGACCTGGCTGATGGTTATCAGTATTTCAGCAATTTTTATTTTCGCTATGGTCGTATGGGATACAGGCGTTAAAACCGGCAATGAAGCCAAAATCATCGCCAAAATAAACAACCGTCCGGTATACTGGAGTAAAGATTCCGATTTTGTCAGAATTTACCAGAACACTCTGCGGCAATATAAAGAATACGGATATGAAATTTCCGATGAACTGTCGCGTTATCTTATGAATCAGGCCCTGAACCGCGTTGCGCTTGATCAGCTGATGTATGACTATGCTCTTAAAAACAAAATTCGAATTGCTGACGAAGAAATTATTGCCAAAATCCGCCAGTATTTCTATAAAGACGGTGTGTTTGACGAAGAGGCTTTCAGACGCTTTAAATATTCTGAAAATGCCAAAACCAAAAAACAATACGAAGAACAGGAACAGAAAGAAATTACATCTTCTTATCTGAAATATGATCTGCTCGGTTTTGCACCGGTAACCAGTTCTGAATTATTCGAACGGCTTCTTAATAAAAACCGCAAGAAACGCGTCATGATTCTTTATTATAATGCCGAAAAAGACCTTGAAAATTACAGGTTCTCCGAAAATGAACTGCAGGAATATTTCAGGCGCAATATTACCCGTTATCAGAAAATTAAAGTATCGTACTTCTCAGCTGATGATCAAAAAGAAGCAGAAACAATTTATTCCCGTCTGAAAAAAAATCCAGCGGAATTTAATAATCTGCTGGCTGGTGATTCCGAAAATTCTTTTACCGGTACTATTTCCGCTGCGGGGCCGGATCGTGAACTTGCCCTGCAGGCGTTTGCCGCGCAGAGCAACTCTATTCTTTCTCCGGTAAAATCCGGACAGACCTGGCGTATTGCCCGGGTAGAAAGCGCAGCGGCTATTCCGGATTTTAACGAATTAAAAACCTCGGTGGAAATCGACTATGTCAATGAATCTTCCCGTATTATTATCGAAAAACTCAAAGCGGAAAAAAAAGACATGATGAGCAGTATACTTTCCCACCCGCAGGCCAATGCGCTTTTCAGCCAATACGGCGGTAAAAACAATTTTGAACTGTATTCCACCGGTTTTTTCAGTTATTTTGAAAAAGAAATTTTCAGCGGAAAAACTAAAGTCGCTTTTGCCGACCGTGAATTTATCAGCAAGGTATTCCAGGTGCCGGCCGGCGGAAGATCGGGAATTATCGAGCTTGAAAACGGCCTGGCCCTGGCAGCGGTACTTGAGGAAAAAATTCCCGATCAGCAGAAATTTCAGCCCGATCAGGAAGAAATTCAGCAAACCCTGAAGGAATTAAAAACCGAGAAAACCGAACGTCTTTCCATGGCCTTCTCCTCCTTCATGCTCGATAACGGGCGGATAAAATCATATATCAACAAATATTTTGGGCAGCAGTAATTATACCGGCAATCTTGAAATTATAAAAAACCTTNNCCGGGCTGCCGGTACCGCAATGTCCTATGCCTTTTATACCGGCCAAAGACGGCTTCCCGACCCTGAAACTGGGCGGGCGTTTCATCCATTCTACAGTATCGCCCCGGCAGGAAGCGGCGCGGCTGCTGAAAAATTACCGTTTTAATAAAAAAAAACTGTTTTTTTTCACAGGCGATCTGCAGTATTCTTCCGAGCTTCTGATTACCGGGCATCAGGAATATTTTTCTGCCGATAGTTTTGAAAATTCGTTTTTTTGTTTTTTTTTTCATGACCTTAACTTGTTTTCAACCCTGCTTTTCTGCCGTGATCTTTTTTTTCTGCGCGCTGTTTTAAGCCGCTGTTTTTTCTTTGTAAACGGCCTGAACGATTTCCATGCCGATCAACTCCCGGTACCGGCCGGCACTAGTGTTGAAATCATGAAAAATCTTCCGGTTTATACCGACGGCCGGGACTATTACGATCAGGCGCTTAATGATTTTTTCAGTCTGCAGAGCGAAAAACTTTCAGGCGATATGACCAGGTTTTTTTTTGAAAAAAAATGGCTGATTAATTCTTCGGCCAATCTGGCTTATGCCGCCGTCTCGCCTGCGCTTGAAATCTTTAATAATAAAATTCCCGGAGGCGCATGTATAATTGCAGCGGCCGGCCCTTCCCTTTATAAATCCCTGCCGCTGATTAGGGAATTTTATGACCATAAAAGCGCAGCGGTAATGTGCTGCGATACTGCCCTGAAACCCCTGCTCTTAAACGGAATAAAACCGCATTTCATTGCCGCGCTTGACGCCGGTTTTTTTAATTCCCGCGATTTTGATATTATACCGCCGCAAGAATCATTTGTCTGCGCTGATATAATCACCCATCCTTCGTTGTTCCGGCGCTGCCGGGGACCTGTTCTTTTTTTTGAATCCGGCGACCCGGCAGGAGAAAAATCGGCTGCCGGAAAATTATATTCATACTGTTCACCCGAAAAACCGCTTCCCCGTCTGCCTGCCGGCGGATCGGTGATACATACAGCTCTGGAGATTGCCCTTAAACTCGGTTTTACCAAAATAATTTTTACCGGTCTGGATTTTTCTTCTCCCTTTCTGGTATCGCACTGCGTTTCCACAGCGCATTTTGATTNNCCCGGGCAGACCGTCTGCATAATATCGAGACACAGGATTTTTCGGCAATTCAGCCGTCTCTGCGCAGCGTCTTCTGCAATAACAGCGGTTCGATATCTTACCGGGAATATAAACTTGAACAATACGCCGCCTGTCTTGAGCAGCAAACCGCTGAAAACAGGATTATTTTTTCCAATTGTTCGGCCTGGGGCAGACCGCTGAAAAATATTCACTATTCAGACTGCCGGGAACTAATCAGGCAAAAGGATCAATACCGGCAGGAAAATATTTTTTGTATGAAAGCCCTGGCAGCGTTGAAAGAAATTTACACCCGGGAAAAAAACCATACCCTGGAAAAAAGACAGGATTGTATCGGACGTATGGAAGATGTCTCCCGAAAACTCGGCAATATAAAAACCGGCGCCTGTGACCTGCTTTTACACCTGGAAAATAAAAAAGATAATCTTCCGGAAGAAGAAAAAACTCTGAAAAAAAATATTTTATGCCTTCCCTTTCTGTCAAATATCCTGAATCTCCTTGCTGAACCCTATGACACCAGACAGAGCACGGAATCCGCCGGCATGAAATTATATGTTTTCTATAATGAAATTTTTAAATTATCCAGCCGCCTGCAGAACGAAATCATCAAAGCCCTGGCCTTATTATGAAAGTATTATCTTGTACTCCTCTGAAAAAAAAACGCTTTAAATATCTGCTGGTTCTGGAAAATTCGGAATATGAAATTCACGCCGAAGCCCTGCTGGTTTTTCCCGTAAATAAAGATGAAATTTCCGAAATCGAGCTTCTGAAACTGCTGCAGGAAGATGAATTTATCAGAGCCCGCATAGCCGCCGCCTGTTTTAAGGCCGGCCATGCCCGCAGCCGTAAAGAAATCGCCGGGCGTCTTGTAAAAAAAAACTATCCGCAAAAAGTAATACAGCGCGTCCTGGAATATTTTTCCGCTGCCGGAGACATTGACGACGAGGCCTGCGCCCGTAAAAGAATCCTGCGGATGATGAAAAGCGGAAAAAGCCTCATGGAAATCAGACGCCATTTATCAGGAATGGGTCTTGCGGGAGATCAGCTCGGGAAAGTCATGAAGGAAATTCCGGAAGAATATGAAATAAAGGCATGCTCCCGTCTGGCTGAAAAAAAAAATAAAAGAAAAAACGACGGGAAACTGCTGGCAAGATTTCTCCGGAGCCGCGGTTTCAGCAGTATAAGTATTAAAGAAGCATTAAGGAATAAATTTTAAATGTATACCGAGCCTGTATTCCGTCCTCCGGCTGAAGCGCATTCGCTGATCATTCAGGCGCAGATCGGATGTCCATATAACCGCTGTCTTTTTTGCGCCATGTACAAATCAAAAGCTTACCGCGTAAAAACCCGCAGCGAATATCTTGAGCATCTTGAATTTTTAAAAAATAAATTCGGCAGACAGCAGAGAGCGTTTATTGCCGACGGCGATGCTTTAATAATTGAAAATGAACTTCTGCTTGACTATATGCAATTAGCCGGGAAAATATTAGGCTGCCGGCGGTTCGGTATGTATGGTTCGGTTTTTTCTCTTGCAAAAAAAACTCCGCCGGAGCTGACTGCCTTGAGAAATGCAGGCCTGAAAACTGTTTATGCCGGACTGGAATCCGGTCATAATGAAACACTGCAAATCATGGGGAAAAATTATGATTCCGGCCAGGCGGAAATTGTCTGTAAAAAAACAGCGCCAGCCGGGCTTACGCTCTCGGTAATGTTTGTAATCGGCCTGGGCGGCAAGAAATTTTCCCGTGAGCATATTGAAGCCTCTGCCCGGCTGTTAAATAAAATTTCGCCTGCTCATACCTCGCTGCTCTCGCTGATGACCGGGCATACTCCGCTGGAGCATGATCCCGGGTATGATATTTCACTTTCCGCTTATCTGGACGAACTTGAGCTTTTTATTTCATTAACTGAATGCCGTACCGTGTTCCGCAACAATCACGCTTCCAATTATCTGCCCCTGGAAGGAATTTTACCGCGGGACCGTGAAAGGCTGTTGTCAGAGATTGCCCGGGCCAGAAAAAAATTATAAAATCCGATATTTGCTGTTTTTAATCCGGAATTTCCTGTACTGTCTGTCCGGGGGAGTTCCGAATCTAATCAAAAGACATTCTGTTTTACCCTGACATTGCAATAACGCCTGCGGAAATCCAGGGGATTTGATCCTGTTCGTTTTTTAAAACATTTTATAAAATGCGCACTGTCATAAAAACCGCATTCCAGCGCAATACGGGTAAGATTGAATTCTGTAGTTACGAGCAATTTCCGCGCCTTGCTGATACGGCTAACTGATAAAAAAGCAGCAGGCCCGCAGCCGAAAGCCCGGGTAAAGGAACGCGACAACCAGGAAATACCTACCCCTGCTTTCCGGGCGATATCCGACATTTTTATATGCTCCGAACAATGTTCGCGAATCAAATCCGCCGCATTAAGCAGCATGGCCGGAATTTCTTTTTTAAATTCCAGCGGATGCGCGTTGCCAAGTCTTGCCAGTTCATGAATTATAATATTAAGCAGGTAAAAAAGTATCGGACCGGAATATTGATCATGTGTTTTTTTTTCACTACAGGCATGAGAAAAGAGGGAAATAATACGGCTGCAGGCTTCCCGGCGGAAAGAAACNNAAATTTTTGCAGTTTTCCGAACAGGAATTTTATCGGCAGCAGATCGGATCCGTTTCCGGGAAATTCTCCGGAGAAAACTCCGCTGAAACCGAATGCCTGCGGCTGAAATAACAGATAATAAAACTCCAGTTCGCCGTTTAACTGATAAATATTATGAGGTTTCCAGGTGTCAATAAAAAAAACATCACCGCGGACAAAGGGAAAATCGTTTTCGCCTACCCGCTGACGCCCGCTGCCTTTCACTATAACAAGCAGCTCGTAAAAATCAACATGCATATGAGGCGCTTCCCAGGGTGCTGAAAAAAATGCATGTCCGCAGGTAATTCCCAGTTGCTTGGAGAAAAACCTGACATCGGCTGCGCTTCTGGAAAAATGGTGAATCTTCTGTGCAGAAAGCTTTTTGGAGATCATTTATCTCTGCGGTTTAAACCAGCCAGCGGGTTTTGATAGTGCCGGGAACAGCTTTGAGTTCCGAGATGATCTCTTCCGAAGGTACCTGGGTGCCGATATCGCAGACTACATAACCGATATCGGAATCAGTCTGCAGATATTGCGCGCTGATGTTGATATTACGTCTGGAAAAACATGAATTGATTTTCTGAAGAATGCCCGCAGTATTGGAATGGATGTGCAGGAAACGCCGGTATTCCCGGTTAGCGGGCAGGGATACCTGTACAAAATTTACTGCTCCGGTGGTTGTGCCGGTATCGCTGTAGGCAATTAGTTTTTCGGCAACTTCAAGCGCGATATTTTCCTGGGCTTCCATGGTGCTGCCGCCGATATGCGGAGTAATAATAACATTGCTGAATTTCTGCAGAGGTGTGCGGAAAACATCTTTATTACCTGCGGGTTCTTCGGGAAAAACATCAACAGCAGCGCCGGATAAATGTTTTTTTTCAAGTGCAGCAGCCAAATCATCAATGTTTACAACGTCGCCCCTTGAGGCATTTATAATGATAGCGCCTTTAGGCAGACTAAAAATTTCGCGTTTTGATATCATATTGCGGGTAAGTCTGGTAGACGGCACATGCAGGGTAAGAATGTGGGATTTTTCACAAAGTTCTTTCAGGCTTCGTACCGGACGGGCATTTCCAATATTCATTTTTTTTTCAATATCATAATATAACACATGCATACCGAGACTTTCGGCCAGTATGGAAACCTGGGAGCCGATATGTCCATAACCCGCTATGCCCAGGGTTTTTCCCCGTATTTCCCAGGAATTATCCGCTGATTTATCCCATCCGCCGAGTCTGGCCAGATGATTTTTTTCCGGAATGCGCCGCAGCAGCATAATGGCTTCGGCAATTACCAGTTCCGCAACCGAACGGGTATTGGAAAACGGCGCGTTGAAAACCGGAATACCGTTTTTTTTGGCTGCAGACAGATCAACCTGATTGGTGCCGATGCAGAAACAGCCGGCGGCGATCAGGCGATCGGCAAGAGAGATGATTTTTTCAGTGAGAAAAGTTCTGGAACGTATACCGAGTAAATGCACTCCGCGGATGGCATGAGCCAGCTCTGCTTCACCCAGAGCTCCGCTTATATATTCCACATTGGAATAACCTGATTCCCTGAACAGTTTTACAGCGCTTTTATGAACGCCTTCCAGTAATAAAACTTTTATTTTATTTTTAGCAAGTGAATACGCCATAGGTCTATATATTTTGCTTTATTCTTCAGGAAAAAGCAAATTTTCATTTTAGATGGATGTATTTTCATTAGCTCTCGCGAAATCCGGGATCTCGCTTCGGGTCATTTAATTACACTATGTGCAATGCTTTTAGCAATTTCTGCATTTTAAAGTCAGACGAGTTTTGAGGAAGATGTTTAAAATAGATAGTTCGTCTTACTGAAAATATTTAAACAGTTGATCTGAATCGGATACACTTATCAGTTTATTTGCCGCACGTAACACCCTGCCGGCGTTTTACGTCGCGCAGTGCGAAGCGCTGTTGCTCTTGGCGCAGGGTGTTTTATAATGCTGTTAAAGACCGCAGGATTATAATTATTTTTTTTCCTGGATTTTTGCTTTTAAGGCTTTTTCTTTAAATGATTTACTAAAGCTGAATTTTGGTACACGTGTTGCCGGTTTTGCCTTAATCGTAATTTCTTCGCCGGTTGCGGGATTTCTGCCCTGACGGGCTTTTTGGGCCGGACGGATTCGTATAAAAAGTTTTCCGAATTCTCCGAAGGGAACACGCTGGCCTGCCAGGCTGCCGGCCTCAGCGGCATAAAAAAAATCAGTAAGAATCTGTTTAATAACTGTTTTGGACATTTCATTTTTTTCAGCCAGATAGCTGACAAGATTGTTGGCGGTGAATTTTGCAGGCATTGATACGTTTGCGGTTTTGGCCATAAGTAAGTTCCTTTTTTTTATGTATTTACAGGTAGTTTATCATGAATTTTAAAATTATTCCATTTTTCTTTTTTACAGGGGCGCGATTTTTTTTCTTGG
>DNNS01000237.1 GCA_003497555.1 Spirochaetia bacterium | reverse complement strand
AAAAAGGATAATAACCTGCAATGCCGCATGCCTTTGATTCCACAGCTTTCATTGTAATGTCAAGTGCAGATACCTGGCCTTGGCTCATTGTAGGCCTTATCCTCCCGACAGGCCATGACCTGCCGCTTTCGGTTATCCAAATAGGCATGGAAGTTTTGTTATTTTTTTTTAACCAGCTTCTGTAGTAATCAACAGATTCCTCTATGGTTTCAGCATAAAAATAGGTGTGATAACTGAAAATATCAATATAATCCAGCAGATGGTTGCGTTCACATATTTCAAGAAATTTCTTTTCAACAAATGGAGTGGAAAATATACCCCCGATAATAGGAACTTTATTACCGGGAGTTTTAGATTTTTCCAATGCATAACGAAATGCCTTTACCAGCGCAACATAGCCATCAAGTGGAGCCTTTTTCAGATCAGGCTCGTTCCAAACTTCTATTGCACACCAGTTTGTATTCCAATGTTTAATAATTCCGGACCATGAATTCTGGCATTGAATAAAATTAAGAGGGTATTGGTCCCCTGGTTGTGTTTCTATCCATTGCGGCTTCATGGTATGAAATACGAAAAAAGTTTCAATATTATTCTCATTGTACCAGGTATGTAATTTTTCGAATTGATAATCCGTATCGAAATCATACTTGTTTTCATCAGGATTAATAAATTTGAACACATATTGGTCCCGAATTCTTCTTAAGCCGCTTTTATTTAAAAATTTAATAGCCGCTTCCTTTTTTCCATCATACTTTTTCATCAACAGATGTGTTGCTATAGAAAAGAAGGGATCACTATTTTCCCGTAACGGATATGAACAAATACCAAACGGATATTCATATCCGGAGAAAGCTATTTCAAAATATCCCTGTGGTAGTTTAACCGGTATTTCAAAATAACTGGTATTTGTAATTTTGACGGAACCCTTTGTAATATTATTTCCATTGTAATCATTAATTTCGTATGATAATAATGTGCCATTCTCTATGCCCGGGATATTGTTGGTATTTTTAATTACCCATCTGAGAATAGAAGGAGTTAACGGGTTGATAATAGAATCAGACATATCAAACAGGGACAGCTTGGCCTCAATCTTTTTTGGAATATCTTTTTTTTCAATTTTAATTGTATCAAGTTTTATTGAACTAAACCATATTGAAGTACCGGCAGGCACCTGCCCCAATATAAAACATGGTATCCGTGCTTTTTCGATTGTCTTATCTGCAGTGAAGGTGTAAGATATTTTTTTCCAGTCTTGTAAGAGTGAACAATTGTAGCGTGCATTTTTTGCCGGCATTTCCCAGGGAGAATCATCCGTCATGACCTGTACAAGAAAAGCGACAGGAGATGATGCACGAGCATAAAATGCCATTTCATAAGTATTTCCTTTTATAATTTTTATCTCTTCATCAGGTTTGACGAAAGATTGTATTGAAAAAGGATTTTCGCTGTTCTCATTTTGTTTTACCGTTATTTTTATTGTTCCTTTCATGCCTTTTTGCATAGAGCTTGTATCAAATTCTTTTTCAACAATAGTTGCTTTATCCTTGATTACCCGGAAGTTTTCAATATCTTGTGGTGACGAAAAAGTAAATTCTGATACTGTTTTCAATTGCTCACAATGTAAGCATTGCAGTATTGACATATATATAATCAATATAATACTACATAGTGCGGTTCTGTTTTGGTTCATAATGATTTTCTCCTGTAAAAATTTAATTATATCCCGCAAGCCAGTACATCTGCGCAGAACATGCATGAGTGTGGCATCACGGTTATATTTTCTGCTTATATCGGTTATTTGATCTCCATTTCAGGAAATTGTGTGCGTACACTTTTGTTAAATTCTGACAGTATATCGTTAAAAGAGGTTTTTGTATTACAAATTGTTTGCTTTAAAAAAGGATTATAAATTGTCTGCCAAAATTGTATCAAGTCTTTAAAAGGAGGCAAATAGGTTCCATTGACCAGTGCAAGGTTAAAAAGATCTGTTTCTTTTTTTCCGTAATATTTTGGAATTAAGTCATTTTTCAATAGCTCGGTAAGCGGAGGAATACCATTAGGAACTTTTGCTTGCTCAATAAGGCCTTTGCTGCTTGTGTAAAATTTTAAAAATTTAACTGCGGCTTCTTTTTGTTTTGAATTTGCATTTACAAAATTACATATTGTTTCAACTTGTGTTGATTGTCGTTTTCCTTTTGTATCTTTAGGGAGCAGTGTTAATCCCCATGTAAATCTTGCCTTTTTTAGTGTCCGTACGATGTAGGGAGAATCTATAATAAATGCAGTTTTTCCCATTAAAAAATTTTCTGAATCACCGCCGCCAATTGCATTCACATTCTGGTCCATAGATAAAGCGGAAGAAGTGAGTTTATATGTTTGATTAATATCATATGCAAGTTTTAAAAGTTCACGAAATTTACTATTTTGTATGTACAGCTTATCCCCGTCTTTTGAAAATAATTTAAACCCGCCAATATTAAAAGCATGTAATGGCGTAAAATTATAAAAACCAATTATTGAATTGTTCGGATTTTTTTTATCATAAATTGTTATTTTTTTTGCAAAATTTACAAGTGTGTTAATATCAGTTTCCAGGTTTGGACAGGGCAGGCTGGTTTTTTCCAACAGATCTTTATTATAATAGAGTACCGGGAAGTTAGCCTGGATTGGCAGACCGTATATTTTGTTATTATAGGTATAGGCATCAACACACACTTTGTAAAATGTATTAACAAAAGACGCTTCAAGATATGGCGATAAATCAAGGGCAACGCCGGATTCGACATATTTTGGCATCCAGAATGGGTGCATCCAAATTATGTCAGGTGCATTGCCAGCAGCAAGATGTGTGAGCAGCTGATCAATTTTATTATAGTTTTTAAGTGTCACACGAACATTAGGATGAATTTTTTCAAATTTTTTTATGATCCGAATATTTGCCGCAATATTTTCCGGAAGCACCTCAATAGTGCCGTATGAAATTATGATTTTTGAGGAATCTTTCTTTTTAGCGCATCCTGCAATTAATGCAGTAACCATAAATATAAAAAATATTTTTTTCATATTTTGTCCTTTTTTTTAGTATATTATTGTAATTCACATCAAGGCTGATTACCATGCAAATTTTTAGATAATAATTTAATGTTTATTGGAGATAGTATTTCTATAAGCGGGTTTATATTACTGTTTTTATCCAGATCCATAATGCTGCGTATTATTTCATCTGATTTTTTCGCTGAATAAAGTCCAGAAAATTCTACATTTTCATGAAACTTGTTCTGTATATTGTCCATTGCCATTGTTACTTCCGGGCCGAGTGTTTCCCGATAAGTTTTAAAGCAGGTATACACCTTGCCATCCTTTGTTTTAACTTTAACGCCTATGTATTTGTTTGCGTCTCCTCCTCCCCAGGGAATCAGGTTTTCATCCGAGACAACAGCAGGTTTCGGAAGTTCATTAATAGGTGCCATAACAACACGCCCCGCAAGCTCAGCAACTTCGGTATCAGCAAGTACCTGCGCGGAATCGATTTCCTTAAGGCCCATACGGCCGCGCAAAACACCAAGCGCTGTAACATAGGCGCTTGAAAATTGCGCGTTTGCCTGCGGATTCTCTCCAATAAAAAATTTCCCGCCGGTGAGACTGGGGCCTTCTTCCATGTGGACCTGTATCAAATCAATATCCTCTGATTTGAATTGATGTTTTTTTCCAAGCTCACAGGCTACATTTGCATGATGAGTACAGCAGCAGGGATGCGGTTTGACCAAGTCTCTTTCAATTTCATAAAAAGTGCGTTTTTCAGTAAGCTCCTCCGCAAGGCAGGGTTCTGCGTTTTTATAAATACTGAAAAGCCCGGCACTTCCTTCAAGCGCGTGGATCGGCCCGGTGATACCGCGTTTCGCAAGCATTGCTGCCCATAAAGCAGAACGGCTGGTAAAGGCTGGCTGCAACCGTTTGGTAAGGGTTTTATCAAAGAGCGCCTGTCTGTTCCCCGCAGCCTGCGCATAATTAATACCCAGCGCGTGTACAGTTTGTGAAATATCCATACCGAATATTCTGCAGGCGGAAGCGGTCGCGCCGAATCCCCCGACTGTGCCTGCAGGAAGAAATCCCATGGAAAAATAGCCGCCTTTTGCTTTTGCATTTTTGAAAGCAAGTCCCAACCTCGCTGTAACTTCAAAACCAAGGATTACTGCAGCAAGAAAATCTTTTCCGGAACAGCCCGTCATTTCCGCAGCAGCGAGACTTACCGGCAGCACGGAAGGCAGGATATGGCCGAGCCCTGAGGGCTGATGAGAATGGTCAAAATCAAAGGCATGCATCATGGCGCTGTTGGCATACGCAGCCAGCGGAGCAGGCAATTTTTTACCGTACATAAGCACAGTTGCTTCTTCTTTTCCGCCCCAGTCAAAAAGCTGCTCTAGTACTTCAGGGATACCTTCAGCTTTGTAACCTGCAATCTGGCAGCCAATAGTGTCGATTATCATTTTTTTAGCGGCTATATAGGCTTTTTCGGATATATCTTCGGTTTTGGTATTCAAGGCAAGTTCTGCCAGTATTTTGGTATTACCTTGCTTTTCATTATTCATAATGTTTTCTCCATTAAAAATTTATCCCTCATAACTTCTCAAGGTCTGACATAGTTTTATTTTTTGCAGCCTCAAGTTTTGCTATTCTCGCTTTATGGCGTGACAGGTATTCCTCCAGACGTTTATAGCGGACATCTACCATGCGTTTTGTTTCTTCGGGTGAAACGCCTCCCTGGGTTTTATGCGTATGAATGAAATTGACAGGATCAAGATGTTTTCTGAGTTCAGCTTCACTCATACCGGATTTATGCCCGATCTCTTCTTCATAATGTTTATCAAATATTGCAAGGCTGGCTTCGCTTGAAGGTATATTTTTTTCATCAGATTCTATACAAAACTCATTTATTATATGATGCGCAGTCCTGGAATCCATATCATAGTTCATGACAAGCACATTCGATAGTTCAGTAGCGCAGGAATAACCGGCATGCGCTGTTTCAAGCATTCTATCCTTGAATACGGTGATTTGCGAAAATAATGTAATATAAATATTCATATGTTCATGCATTTTATCAATAGCCCTGCCTGCAGAATCTATCATATGAAGCATCTCATGCATATCCGCCTGAACAGTCCGCATTCCCATACACACTGCTTCTGTTAAAAGTCCTGCAAGCATGGCAGCACCGACACGGGTCTGTTCCGGTACAACCGCATTAAGGCCTTTGCCTGCTTTATTCGGCATAAAAAAGCTGGTTGATCTGCCGATCCCGCCTTGTTTTTCAGGTATGTATTTTGTTGACGCGGGCGGTGTAAATTCACAGAAACCGTATTCCAGTGTGGACCAATTCTCTAAATCAAGCGACATCCGGCTGACAACAGCCATAATATTCGCAAGGCTTGATACAAGCAGTACATACCCGTCTGTATATGCAACCGCGTCATTTGTGTTTTCAATCAGCCCTTCCAACGCAAGGTAGTCGCTTACCATATGTCTGTCAATTGGCAAGCTTGTTCCGGCAAGCGCTCCGCAGCCAAGTTCATTCAGGCTCATGGCTGTATACGAATCCTCAACTGTTTTCAGGATCCTCTCAATCGGGTCAAATATGGACAAAAGATAATGGCCCAGTGTCGTAGGCTGCGCGTGACGCAAATGCGTATACCCGGGCATTACTGTTTCAAGATGTTCCGATGCGAAATTAAGCAGTGATTTTTGAAAATCGTAAAACATACACATAAGTTTCATAAGTTTGTGTCTGGCCGCGAACTGCTGGTCCTGGGAGGGAAGGGTCCTTCCCATTGATAAAAAACCGGCCTTTTCTATGCCGAGTTTTGACATTGCATATTTTTCTATGCCGAACCACTCATTAGTATACTCATTTTCCCTGTCATTATAGAGTTCCCGTACTGTTTGAGCTATATCAGATAGATATTTTTCAGGTATTATTTTTTGCTTGGCAAGCATTATAAACCATGCTGTATCGCGCCATAATATCCATCTGTCATGAACATCATCTATTTTTTTTGTTAATTCATTGACATATTCAAATGATTCAATTCCTGTTATACGATTATTTTTCAGATCCATTTGTTTCTCCTTTTTTTTATATTTCCTTCTTGCTATTATTATAATTTATACATAAAAGTTTTTCCTCAAATATTGTGTTTTTTTATAGAAACGATTCAAAAAATGTGCTTTTTTAACTATCGTCGATAATATTGAGGTTTTTGTCTGGTGTTCTTTTTAAAGCAATAATAAAAATTACTCAGGTTATTAAAGCCTACTTCGTATGCTATTTCAATTATTTTTTTATCAGTATTCCTGAGTAGATCAATTGCTTTTTTAATTCGACGATTATTTATATATTCAAGGACAGTGCAGCCGATTAAATCTTTGAATTTATGCATGAAATAAAATCTGTTAAAATTGGCGATTTCCGAAATATCATCTATTGCAATCGGCTTTTCTAGGTTATTATTGATGTATTCCAGAACTTCAATAAAATCAGTATTTTCTTGTTCCAAATTCGGTGTAACATTTTTATATTCTTCCAGAATTATTTTCAGAAAGGACACAAATAGAAGTTTTGATATTTCATTGTTGTAGTTGATATTATAGCTGTGAACAATTTGCAGTAGTATATGTTCGTCGCACAAATTTTTTG
>DNNS01000278.1 GCA_003497555.1 Spirochaetia bacterium | reverse complement strand
AAGTCAAGAAGAAATTTATGTAAAATAGATATTCGTTTCTCTGCAGATTACAATTCCGGTAAAATCAGTTTTTATGACTATGAAAAGATAGATTATTACCTTAAATTAATCAGTTCTGAAAACTGGAAAGGCGTTTCGCTTGGCACTGCAGTTACAGCAGGCATCCATAAAAAAAACCTGTTCGGGATTTTTGGCGGTACAAGATTAAATCTCAATATGGGTAAACTAACTTATAATTTAACTGCGGATCGCTACCGATTATCAGTTGACTCCGGATATGCCTACTATATACAAAAAAGTAATACACAAAATTTTATTCCAATTACAGTAAACGCTCTTGTAGGAGTGCAAGTATTAATCATAAGTTCAGTGATTGAATTTGATGTTATAAATAATAATTTTTCATTCTGGTTCGTTCCGATCACGATTGATATTAAATAATGACAGTATGACAATGGGTATGATTTTTTTCTTGGGNNCCAAGAAATAAATTTGTACCCTATGACAATCAGTTATTTCAATCATGCATAATTTTAAATGTATAATTATGAATTTTCGTTTCATTGACAAAAAATAAAAAAATCGGTATTATCTAGAACAAAAATGTTTCAAATAAATTTTAGTTACGTTCTACACATTAAAAAAATATGCAAAATTTATTGCAAGCAATAATTATTATAATCCTGACAGTAACTTCCTCGGCTTTTGCGCGGCCCGATTTTATTTTACAAATCGCCTCTCCTCACAGTTATGCTCCGGTACGCTATAACACAAACACCTTATTGCAGGGCTATGTGGCAGGAGCCGAAACTTCTGTTGGGCTTTATTTCACCCGGATACTTAATTTAGCGGTTACCGTCTTTGTCGGTTATGAAAAAGCACGTTATCGTTTTCCAGCCGATCAATTCACAGAAAATCCGACAATCAGGTTTGATTCTATCCGCTACGGTATTGAAACAATAAAATACCTGCCTTTTCATCTGCACGCAGGTTTTGGAATACAGGCGGATTATCTTTTTAGAGGCGAGTTCCGGGTTGCTGATCGCATCATACCCTTTTCAGCAGACATGGAAGGGCATGATTTTTTCGGAGATCTTTNNGTTTTGCCGGTATAACCATACCTGCTGGTAATTTTAAAACATTTTCATTAACTGTTCCGATTGATATACATTTCCGCAGAAGTATACTAATAGATTACTCAAATAACATGGAAATTGGCTTAAAAAGTGGTCTGCGCCTGCAATTACGCTAAAAGATTAATTGCGATTCTCCGTTTACTAACAATCGGGGCGGGAATTTACATAATGTACGGTTGTACACGCAGCACCAATCCTCTGTCACCCGATTCTTCATTTTCGTATAATGAATTGGTACAATATGACCTTTCTATTCATCACAGCAGCATAAAAGAAGTAATTCCCGATGCGATTGCGGCAGATAATGGCGGAATACAAAATAAACCGAAACCTGAAGGAAAACCATATTATTATAACAGCGACCACACAGCTGCCGAAAGCGATATTCAGATGGACTCCTGTGTGTATGGATCGCAGACGGTTATCCGCTATTTACGGGTTTCCGGCATTGCTATACCAGATGATTCCGGTTACACCGATCGCTATTACCACGCTGTCAATTTCCGCGCCAAACATAAGGAAAGCGGTGTTTATGAGAGTTACTCTATTCCAGTAGACAACGGCAATCAATTTTCAGGTTACCTATATTTTCGTCAAACTGGTACCTATCAGATTTATGCATATAGAGCTATGGACTATCAACTTTATCCAAACATGCCATCAGCCAGTTCTGTTGATCCCGGATACGCAACAGTCTATTTCACTGTAACAGCAGCGGAAGCCGTACCGGCGAATTTAATTCATCTGCTGCCAACCCGAAATATTGATTGCGGTACTAAGACTTTGCGTGAATATGCAGCTGCCATCGCTGGAGTCAATGACAACATAACCCAGGTAAAAAACATTTATGAATTTCTCATCAACGGTGACAACTCCGGCACCTTTACTTATTCCGTGTATAACTCCATTTTTTCTGACCTGAGCATATCCTATGAATCAATATTTATCGCATCACACTTTCTTGCACGACGAAAAGGTGTCTGCAATGATTTTGCGGAACTTTTCGCAGCAATGACGCGTTCGTTGGGCTTTGCTGTTCTGTATGTCAGCGGAGATCATTGTACTTCGACATCAACTAACGGTCATTCCTGGAATAAAATTCAAATAGACGGTATTTGGTACAATGTAGACGCAACATGGGCCAATACGACTAAAAACTCCTGGAAATATGCACAATTTTACCCTGGATTTGATGCTGCTGTTTTTAACAATGAACACGCAGCATATTTTTCTCAAAATTTTTCAGAGCGGTATTAGCAACATAGTCGCCGAAAAAAGTAGTTACGGTAGAACAACCAGTTCCGCACAGATCCCGGCGTGCAGTTTTCTTGCACCGGTCTCTTCAATAATACTCACTTCTGTAATTAAGTCTGCTATTCCCCGCAGTAAGGTATGCAAAATTTCTCCAGTCCTGCATGTCCGGATTATGTTATCTTTACAGGCTGCGTGGGGTGTAAATTCTATTGATGAGCAGAAGCTGTAATGCTTCGCAAGCTCTCATTTTCGCTCTACCGTGCGTTGAGCCAAAAAAAATTGGGTTATTTTGATAAAAAAAAGTCTGGGAATACCGGGCAGGAGTCTATTCAATTAAAATCGATTGAAAAATTGCGCTTAAAGGAAATTCTGGCTGACATGGTAATTCAACATTACGTAGTTTTCCCAATAAAAATGGCGTTATTTACGATTTCGGCAAAATCTGCCTTGTTATAATTTTACCGAGATTTCAGGTAATAATAGTGCCTTTGCCAGTTTAAAAATTCACATAAGCACGTAAAAATGAGTACTTGTATTCACATATAAAATGCTGTATAATGCAGCCAAGGGCAAATGAGATCACAATATAATATTTTACTTTTTTACAGACTGCCATGGCCATTATAATATTACTATTTACAATTTGCCTTGCAGCTACTTTATTATATTTTTTTATAATAAAGAAAAAAATTAATTTTACGGCAGTAGATTTACTGATCGAGGCGAAAGAATATGAGAAAGCGCGCAAACTGCTGCTTGCCCCGGTAACCTGCCGGGAATTTATTCCGGATGCGCATTTTTTACAAACCAAACTCCTGATGGGGACCAAACAATACGATTTCGCCCTGGTTGAAATCAGAAACCTGCTGCATCAAAAAAAATTCGGGAAATTAGCCTCCCGCAGGGAAGTTTTCCGTCTGCTGGTGCAATATTTTGAAGTAACCGGTAAAACGGAAGAAGCCGTACAATTCATTAATTCCTACGAAGAATTTTACAAGCATGATTTTTATTTTATCTTTACCCAGGCCAGTTGTCACGGACTGGCCAGGCATTATGATAAAAGTATTTTTTTATTCAAAAAAGCCCTGCTTATGATACCGGATGATATAAACTGTCTGTTTCAGCTGGGTCTGATGTTGTTCCGGATCGGCCATACCGAACAAGCTGAAAAATATTTCAGGGATGCACTGGCAATTAATAAAAAACACGCCCCATCCCGTTTTTATACAGGCCGCATTTTTCTGCAAAACTCCATGTTCGACCAGGCCCTGCAGGCTTTTACCGAAAGCAGTAATGACCCGCAATTAAAATATAAAGCCCTGTATTATTGCGCACAAACCTATATTCAAAAGCAGCTCAATACCAATGCCATGGAAATGCTCAATAAAATAAAAACTCATTTTAAAAAAAAAGCTGCACCGTATGAAAACCGGCTTAAGGAATATCAAAAATGCCTGTCAGATAAATTATATCTTGATACCTGCTATCAACTGGCTGCACTTTACGCGGAAAGCGGTAACTATTACAGCGCGCTGGAAGAATGGGAAGAAATCAGATTTATTAATCCTGACTTCAAGGATGTTCAGCAAAATATTCTTGCTTATGCCAAATACGGCCGTGACCGCATACAGGATTATCTGGTGTTTTCCGCTGCGGAATTTTCCGAGGCGGCCGGATTTATGCTGAAAAAAATGGGTTATGATTGTCATCGCCTGCATTCTGCCGGCTCATCTGACCTCTATGCGGAATGCAGCGATCAAGGTGCAGTGAAAAATAACCGCACCCTGGTGCTGTTCAGAAGAAACGAGCTTCCTTTCCGGGAGGCTGATATAATAAAATTTTTTGATTATATCCGGAGTAATTCCTGTGAAAACGGCGCAGTGGTTGCCAGCGGAGATTTTGCCGCTGATGCAGTAAAATTCGCGCTTGATAAACCCGTTATTTTAATCGGGAAAAACTATATTATGAAAATGCTTAAAGATTATGAAAAGCATCTGGCCGGTATAAAAAAGCACGAGAAGACACCTGAATCATCTGTTGAATAAAAATTTTTCCGTAAAACAGGTAAATCCATAACCAGTCTGCCGAAAAAAACGATCGGGTTTTAGACCTGCATTTTCCAGCAGCGGTGAACCCTGCGGTTTCGATAATCTTCCGGTATGCTTCCCGGAGTAATCTCGTCACAGGCAGCAAGGGGCAGATCGGAAAAATCCGGTTCAAATCTCTGATGATTAGTGGAAAAAATTATTATCCCGCCCGGTTCCATACATTGAACCGTGCGCTGCAGCAGATTGGGGTGGTCGGATAAAATATCAAAAGATTCTCCGGTAATGCGGTCTTTATAAAACGAAGGCGGATCCACAAAAGCCAGACTAAAACGCGTACCTTCGCGCTTAAGCCGGTTTAAAAACGATCCGGTATCGCTTTTTACAAATTTATGTCCGCTGCATTTTAAACCGTTTAAAAGCAGATTTTTTTCGGCCCAGTCCAGATAAGAAGCTGAACGATCTACCGATATTCCTCCCCTGGCTCCGCCGGCAATACAGGCGCAGGTAAAAGTACCGGTATAACAAAAAAGATTTAAAAACATACTGTCTTTGGCAAAATTCCTGATCAGAAGACGTGTATTACGATGATCGGAAAAAAGTCCGGTATCGAGGAAATCTTCAAGATTTATATAAAAACTAAGATCGCGTTCTTTAACCTCACGCATAACTCCTTCAAAAGCCAGCCGTTTGTATCTTGGTCTGCCCATACCGGTGATGCGGCGTTTTAAATGAATCTGACCCGCGGCAAGGTCAAATGCCCTGGCAGCAGCTTCTCCCATAACCGGAAGCCATTCCGCTCCTGTCTGACGGCGCTCATATTCGGAAATAACCAGTTCACCGGCATACCAGTCAGCTACTGCCCTGATTTCAGGAATATCCCAGTCATAGAGGCGAAAACAGTCAATCTGATCACGGCTGAAGCGTTTTTTCAGGTGACGATAGCGTTTAAGCAGACGGTTGGCAAACATTTCACCCTGCCTGGCAAGATGTTCTGGAGTATAAAAATCCGTCATTGCTAAAGTATATATGGATATAAGATTTTCGTCAATCCATAAGATACGAATTTAATTCTTTGGCAAACAAAACAATTTCAAATCTATTTTTGATAAAATAACTGGCGAAACAAATTCTCGCGGGAAAGTATAAACCGCCTTATCAGGCATTTTCTGCAGATTAAATCCAAGCGCGTACCAAAAAAATTAATCTCCTTCTGTCTTTCAAAATAAATTTCCAGGTATATAATAATATAGCATGGATAATTCTCAAATAATTTATATCCCGGCGTATTTTTCAAACGCAGTAAAAAGCGCATCTGCGTTTCGGGCCGATGTTCCAGGATATAATCCATAACCAAGTGACAGGCCGCCTGCCGGTGATGCAAGCTTTAATACGCATTCACGTACATGTTCGGAAATATCATCCGGAGTTCCGAACACGGTTATTGACTGCCGGTCAATATCAAGATCAATTGCTGCCCGTCCCTTCAGGATTTTTGCCATGTCATCAATGCCGTTAACCAGATCCTGCAGATTTATCACCTGTATTCCGCATTCCAGCAAATCGTCAATCAGGTCCATGATATATCCGTCGGAATGCATATGAATTATTATTCCATTTTCAAGCGCAGGCTTCATCAGCCGTTTGTAACCGGGCATGATATATTTGCGGAAATACTCCGGAGACAGCAGCGGTGTATTTTGGGCACCAAGGTCTTCCGGGTACCTGATAATATCCGGGCGCAGGGATATCATATACCGGATATGGTACATGTTGAAATTTTCAACCATACTGCTGATCCGGGTAAATTCAGGTGTTTCATCTGCCATATCAAAAATCAAATTTTCAAATGAACGCAGGTAAGTCATGGTCAGAAAAGTATGCCCGTGCCTAAGTGCAAGTTGCCGCGCCTGACCGTTTTTTTTTTGCTTCAGGATTTTCTGTTCAATTGTTTTTAAGGAATATTTTTCCCAGCCGTTCTCGGCAGACGGATCCGGAGGTATATAGCCGGCAAGTTGGCTGATATCCTGCAGCGGATGTCTGATTACACAACCGGTAATGCCGTTTTCGGCAGTTTTCCAGACCGCGCCCCAGGAATCAGTAAATTCCGTATCTCTGCGCTGCCAGGGTGCGGGGTTTTCACGCTCCAGATCGCCTTTTTTGTATTCAGGAAACAGGGCAGGATGCCTTAGTACAACACTTTCCATTTCCGGCCAATGCGGATCGCTCTTTAACGACAAAGATAACATTATATGCACGGGTATGCGCCCAGGGGATCGCATGGTCCAGCAGCGCAGCAGATTTTCTCTTTGATTCATTATTGCCTCCTGTAATCAATCGACATATAAATATTATACATCCATATTCATACCTTTGCGTTCATAAAAATAATATGTTAGGATTTAATACTCATGCGGAATAAAAACTCTGACGAACGCATTTTACTGAATAATTTTAATACAGCCGGTGTTCCTGAAATACTTGCTCTCGGCAGGTTTAACAAATACGCAGCCGGTCCGCCGCGGGGAA
>DNNS01000340.1 GCA_003497555.1 Spirochaetia bacterium | reverse complement strand
TACAAATAAATTTTCCAAGGAGGAAAAATGAAAAAATATTTTTTGGTAATGATACTGGTTCTGCCTGCACTTTTACTTCCCAAAAAAATCACCAAGGTCGGGTACATTGATATTCAGAAAATTATCAATAAAGTCGTAACCGATCAGAACCTGCGCAGTATTCTGGAAAACCGCCGCAGCGACTACCTTAAAAATGCCGACCGCATCGCCCAGGAAATACAGAGACTGAAAGAACGGCTTAATACCGAAGGTACAAGCCTCACCGAGGAAAGGCGCACCCAGATTCTTGAGGAAATTACCTTTAAAGAAGATGAACTCAAGCAGTACCTGGAAGAAGCCAACAAGGAGCTCTCGGGCAAGGAAAGCGAACTTACCTATACTCTGCTCAAGCAGATTTATCAATATATCAAGAAAACCGCCCAGACCGAGGGATATACCATAATAATGGAAAAAAATTCTTCCCTGATTTTCGCTGATGACGAATTTGATATTACTTCCAAGGTAATAGAAGAACTCGACAAGGTCAAGAAAAAAGCGGAGGAAAACTGACCGATGCTGGCAAGCAGCCTGGCCGGAGTACTCGGGCTTAATCTGTCAGGCCCGGACTGTGAAATTACCGGGGTTTGCGATCTGCACTCCGCTGCGCCGGCTAAAATTCTTTATATTTCCGATGCGCTGCGTCCGGAAGATATCCCGCTTTCCGCTTCCTGCCTGTTAGCGGGTGAAAAATTTTATTCCGCGCTTTCCGGGCGCAGCGGGCTTTCCTGTATTTTTACCAAAGAGCCGAAAAAATCCTTTATAATGCTGCTGTCGGTATTTACCCCTGCCCGTGATGAAATATCCGGCAAGGAGGAATATCCGCAATTAAAAAAAATTCCAGGAGTAATAATCTGCCGTGATGCTGAAATCGCAGACAGCGCTCTGCTGATGGGAAATAATTATATCGGCAGCCGGGTAAAAATCGGCAGCTCCTGTATACTGCATCCCGGAGTAGTAATTGAAAAAGACTGCGAAATCGGCGATCATACGGTTATTCACGCCGGAACAGTTATCGGCAGTGACGGATTCGGCTATGAACAGCTTGATGGCATCCCGGTAAAAATTCCCCAAATCGGAAAAGTCATGATCGGGAAACATGCTGAAATCGGCAGCAACTGTTCAATTGACCGCGCCACCATCGGAGCTACCACGATCGNNTGTAAAAATCGATAATCTGGTGCAGATTGCCCATAATGTAAAAATCGGCGCCGGTTCGATAATTGTTTCCCAGGCCGGAATTGCCGGCAGCAGTACTCTCGGCAGCGGAGTAATACTTGCCGGCCAGGCCGGAATCGCCGATCATGTAAAAATTGGCGACGGCGCGGTAATCGGGGCCCAGTCGGGCATCATGCCCCATGCGGAAATTCCGGCCAAAGCCGTTATGTTCGGAAGTCCTGCCAACCCCATTATACAGGAAAAACGCAAGGATGTGCTGCTGAAAAAGCTTCCCGAATTATTCCGCCTGATTAAAAAAATGGCAATACAATTAAACATCAAGGAGAATATATAATGCAGATGGACATTAAAAAAATCAAGGATTTGCTTCCGCACCGCTATCCTTTTTTACTGGTTGACAAAGTACTGGAAATGCGCGATCGGTACATTGAAACCCTGAAAAACGTTACAATTAATGAACCGTTTTTTCAGGGGCATTTTCCGCATGAACCGATAATGCCGGGAGTGCTGATTATTGAAGCCATGGCTCAAAGCGGCGGAATTTACGCCATGCATAAAAATAATCTTGACTCTTCACGCTCTGTCTATTTTATGATGATAGATCGGGTAAAATTCCGCCAGCCGGTACGGCCCGGAGATCAGCTGATCATGAAAATCACCATGCTGAAAGAATCTGTAAAAATGCTTAAAATGTCGGCTGAAGCCTGGGTGGGCGACAAAAAAGCCTGTGAAGCCGAACTGGTAGCCATGGTGGCTGATGCCCCGGCCCAATAATCCGCTGCATATTTTTATTTCTACCGGCGAAATTTCCGGCGACTATCACGGCGCCCGCCTGATTGAGGCTCTAAAAAAAAACTCTCCGGCTCCGCTCCGCATCAGCGGTCTGGGAGGAAAACAAATGGCCGGGACCGGAGCGGAAATTTCCGGCGATATAACCATGTACAGCAGTGTGGGCCTGTCTGAAGGCCTGCGTTTTTTTTTCTCCGGCAAAAAAAACCGTTCTCTCTCCCGGGCGGTAAAATTCATACTTAAAGAAAAACCCGATCTTGTAGTCTGTGTTGACAATCAGGGAACCAATATCAGTCTGGGCGCCCTGGCGCACAGCCGTGGCCTAAAAACCGCCTATTATTTCCCTCCGCCGGTTTATATCTGGGGCCGATGGAATATTGAAAAACTGAAAAAACATTTCGACCTGGTTCTGTGCCAGTTTGAAAAAGACTATGAACTCTACCGGGCGGGGGGGGTAAACTGTCTTTTCACCGGGCATCCGTTCGGCAGCGAAGATTTTTCCGATCACAAAATCAGCCTGCGCCGGCAGGCCGGCATTCCGGAGAATGCCGAAGTAACCGGTATTTTTCCCGGCAGCCGCCTGCAGGAAATTGAAAATCTGACTCCGGTTTTTCTGGAAACCTGTAAAAAACTGCATAAAAAAAATCCCGATATGCTGTTTTATCTATCCCTGGCGCATGAAGGTTTTTACAATAAAGTCAGAAAATACGCGGAAAAAATTTTCCCGCTGGTTGATATTGCCTGCGGACGCCACCGCGAAATCATGCAGATTGCCGATTTTCTTTTAATCTGTTCCGGAACCGCCACCCTGGAAGGAGCTTTTTACCGCAAACCCATGGCTATCGGCTACCGTATTTCCGCGCTTTCCGCTTTTATAGCGCGCCGGCTGGTAAAGGTAAATCATATCGGCATTGCCAATATCCTGGCCGGTAAAACCATCAGCCCGGAATTTATCAATAAAGACTGTACTCCGGAAAATTTAGCCGAATATGCAGCCCTGGTTTTCGGGAGTGAAAATCTGCGCCGGGAAACTGCCGGGCAGTATGAAAGGCTGATTAACTCCATCGGCAGGGGCGACCCTCTTAAAACCGCCGGCGCTGCTCTTTTAAATCTGGCATGCCGGTGATGATATAATTATTTTGAAACAGCTTTTATTATCTCGCCTGCTATGGAGCCAAGGGGGGATATTATATTATGGGCTTCATATTTTACCGCGCTGCCCGGCATTCCCCAGACTACGCTTGATTCTTCATCCTGGACAATATTAAAACTGCCGGCGTCTTTCATCTGGCGCATAGCGCGCGCTCCGTCGTCGCCCATACCGGTAAGCATGACGCCAACGGCATTTTTGCCGGCGTAATTGGCTACCGAGTTAAAAANNGGCTTGTGCCGGTTAACCGGGGGACCGTCCTGGATTTTAATAAAATATTTTGCGCCGCTTGAGTAAATGGAGCATTGCAGACCCCCGGGCGCAATATAAACAAAACCATCGCGTATCTGATCCCCGTCAGAAGCTTCTTTTACATGCAGGCTGCAGATGGAATTAAGCCGCCCGGCAAAACTCCTGGTAAAAGTACCGGGCATATGCTGTACAATCACCATACCGGGAATATTTACCGGAAGCAATTTCAGAATTTCCGCAATGGCGACAGTTCCACCGGTGGAGGAACCGAGCGCAATTATTCTGTCGGTTGTGGAAATTTGCCTGGTGATCAGGGCAGGGGTTTCTTTTTTTTCCTGCGTACTGCGGCTGCGGTTAATAATGGAAATCAACCGGCTGCGGGCCGAGCTGTGACCGGCTGCTTTGATTTTCTCTATGATGGTTTCCGCAAGCGTTTCCAGTTCCTGAATGTTTTTGGGTTTTTCCACATAGTCAAAGGCGCCAAGTTCAAGGGCGCGCAGGGTAATTTCGGCATTGCGCGCGGTGAGCGAAGAAATCATAACAGCAGGAACCGGATTTTGCATCATAAGTTTTTCCAGAAAAGTCAGGCCGTCCATGCGCGGCATTTCAATATCAAGGGTCAGTACATCAGGCAGGAATTTTTTTATTTTTTCTACGGCAAAAACCGGATCCTGGGCTGTATCAACAACCTCAATGCCCGGATCTTTTTCGCAGATGGTACGCAGTATTTTACGCACCAGCGCCGAATCATCAATAATTAAAACCTTGATTTTTCCGCTCATTATTTCTTCCGGTATATGGTTTTGCCTAAAAACTGGTAATATTCCGCCAGCCCGAACATGGATTCGCTGTGTCCAAGGAAAAGATACCCTCCGGGTCTGATAACGTTATATATTTTTTTTACCAGCTCGGTCTTGGTGTCTTTATCAAAGTAAATAATAACGTTGCGCAGAAAAACAACATCAAACTGTCCGGTAAACGACAGCGGTTCCATAAGGTTAATCTGCTCAAAATGAACAGCATCGGCTAAAACCGGTTTGACTTTCACCCGGCCTTCGTTGGTACCGGTGCCTTTTAAAAAATATTTTTTTACAGTTTCTTCCGGCAGAGCGGATATCGATTCTTCCGGATAAACTCCGGAACGGGCTTTGGCTAAAACCGCAGTAGAAACATCGGATGCGGTTATGGAAAAAGGGCGTTGAATTTTTTTCTGCTCCAGAAAATCCAGGACCGTAATGGCAATGGAATAGGGTTCTTCTCCGCTGGAAGAAGCTGCGCTCCAGATATTAATGCCGTTTCGGCAGGCCGGCAGTACGGTAGCGCGTAAAAATTCAAAATGATGATTTTCCCGGAAAAAATCGGTTTTATTGGTGGAAATGCGGTTTATCATCTGCTCCCATTCGTCGGAATTACGATGGTCCTGCAGATATTCTATATATTGTGTAAAATCGGCAAAACCCAGGGTGCGCAGACGGCGGGCGAGCCTTGAAACCACCAGCTGCTTTTTACTGTCGTTAAGAGCTATACCGGCCTGATCGTAAACCAGCCGCCGGATGACGGAAAATTCTTGATCCGTAATTCTGTAGGTTTCAAGCATTTTTGCCTGCCTCAGAAAAGACTGACAGAGCCGCTGGTATCGGATTTAATAATTTCAGTATGATACATTTTTTCTTCTTTTTCAATGTCAAAAACCGGAGCCGGAAGCTTTTTCACCAGCACCTTGTTTTCTTCCGTAACATAGTAAATCTTGCGTCCGAAGCGGTCTCCGGTATCGCGGCTTACGACCTGAATTTTTTCCATAGCCAGATAGGCCAGGGCAAATTTGATATTTTTTTCGCCGATATCAATCAGCCCGGAATGGATATTTAGAACCTTGCCGCCGCCGAAAACCTTGGCCTTGAGGTTACGGCGCGCAGCCCCTGCTTTCTGCATTTCCCCGATTAATACTTCCATGGAAACCGTTCCGTAACGCAGCTCGTCATTGTAAAAATTCCTGGCATCGCGTATTTCATCGTCAAAATTTGTTTTGGAATAACTGTTCATGGGAAGCATAAAATGATTGATGCCGTAAATATTATTTTCCAGATCGGAAAGACAGACGGAAATACAGGAGCCCAGCACTGTACAGATAACCGCGCCGCTGGCGGAGACATGAAGTTCGCCGGGGAAAATAGTTATTA
>DNNS01000555.1 GCA_003497555.1 Spirochaetia bacterium | reverse complement strand
CATCCCCCCAGGATGAACAAATACTCCGCTATCAAAACCAAAAAACTGCTGATAAATTGAATAACCGCAATCAGGGAAATATCGGTGTGCTCATACCAAGTGTAACCATGCCCATTTATCCCGGAATATTACGCGGTATCGAAGATGAATGCCACAGGCAGGGTTTTACCATATTTCTGGGGAACTATGATGCCAATCCCCAAAAAGAAAAAAATTACATGAAAACCTTTCTAGATAAAGGCATACGCGGGCTCATTATATCGCCAAGTTATAACTCCCTGGAAAATAATTTCTATAAAACTCTTATTGATCTTGATGTCCCGGTTGTGTTAAACGATATATCCTTGCCTGCTTATAATTTTAATCTGGTTGCTACAGATAATATCGCTGCTGCCTACCGCGCCTGCAGCGCCATCTGCAGTAAGAAAAGCCGCCGGATCGGATTTCTGTGCTATGAAAAAAACACCTATAGTTCCAGGCAGCGCGAAGCCGGTTACCGCATGGCCATGGAAGATCATGGTCTTGCTTTTCATCATTCTCTGATTTTTGATGCCGGGCCGGGCGGTATTTATACCGACAGGGCAATCAGGCAGATCAAGCGTACAGCGCACCTGGACGGTCTGCTGATTGCGAATGAGCCGGATCCCGCTGATCTCGCAGGTCTTTTATCTGTTTTATCCAATCTGCGCCTGGCGCTTTTCTGTTATACGGCAAACAGCCTGACAGCGGCTAACATAGCCGCGTATGTTGTTCAGCCAAAATATGAAATCGGCTGCCAGAGTGCACAGCTTCTCTGCGAGAGCATTCAGCAAAAAAACAATCAAAATAATTCATTACAAAAAACAATCCTGATATCCGCGGAGGTAAAATGTCTTTAAAGGCAATTCTTTCGGCATTTGTATTTATTTCCCTTCTCAATTCCCAATCTGGATTAAAAAAAACTGCAGCAGACACTGTGGAACCGGCACCTGACAGGCAAACAGCCGGGCCTGATAAAAATGATTCCGGTATTGTTCTTTTTGACGGCTTCGAAACTAACGATAAAGCATCTTATGAAACGGCATCCAGCAGTATTTATGCGAGAAAAAATTTCCAGCCGTACAGCGGTATGTACTGCATGCGTATTGCCATCGAAGAAAAAGTTACATTTCAGGAAAACACCTGGCGCGGACGCATCAAATATGCTGATACCAAATCGCAACGGCGGTGCGCGCTTGGGCGATGTTGCCCAAATCCGGGATCGTTTGCCCAAAGATACTCTTATCCCCATGCACTGGGTTAACGAAGGAAGTCCTGTTCCGGGTGAGGAAAAAATTCTGTTTGATTCAAAATTCAGTCAAATTATCTGGTCGCATAATTATATTGACTGTGTACCTTTCCTTCCTGATAATCCTGAATCATGCCTTGCTCTTTTTTCCTGTGTCTGGGGCGGACCGGTTCCCTGGCTGGTATTCAACCAGCTCCAGGAAGAAAAAATGAATTATCAGATCATGTCTTTGGGTACAATAAATCCATTAATGCCGGTAAAGCGGTTAAAGGGATTTTGCTTTAACATTCTGTTTGTTGAAAAGTCATTATCCCAATATCCAAGCTTGAACATATCCCGGATTATTTTGGCTTTCTGGCTGGTTGTGCTTTTACTGGTGTCAAAGAAACAGCAGATATCATCAAGCGACGCATACGGTTCAAAACTTTTATCAGACAGGAAATTAATTTGACCTATACAATGCACCACGGCCGATGCCCAGATATTGATCTGGCCGACAAGAAAAGGTACGTTTCTTTTCCTGGATATTTTATTGATTAATTTTACACATAGCGCCTGATATTCGTCATCAAGTTTTTCAGTGCAAAACCGGCTTACCAAATCAACAAGTTCTTTGCGTTTTGATTCAATCAACTCATTGCCTGCCATAATTTCCTCTTTTTCAAAATTTTAAAGATTATATTCCATTTTCTTCTGAAATTCAATCGAAATCATATTAAATTTACAAAAAAAACTGAAGATAATCTTGACACTTCGGTTGCTAGTTTTTTTTACTGACAATGCTTCTGATTCTAAAATACTGTTAAAAACAGGCCATATCCGTTTTTTTATAGAAATATTCCGTTTTTGTATTATAATTATGTTAGTTACAAGGATTCATTTATGAAAACTCCCGTTCCTGATTTTGAACAGCTTTTGAAAGTACTCAGCCGGGAAAAACCGGATAGGCCTGTTTTGTTTGAATTCTATTTTAATAAACGGCTAAATGAAAAATTCGGTTCCGGTAATCCCATAAATACTTTTTTTGAACTTGGCTATGATTACGCCAAAATATGCGTTCATGATCTGGTTCTTCCATCGGCCGAACATGTTAGGCATGAAGGCATCAGCAGTATTTCACAAAACGAATATCTCTTTAAAAATCGTATTGATTTTGAGAATTTTCCATGGAATGATCCCAAGCCGGAAGTCTATAGAGAAAAATTTTCTGAAATAAAGCATCTGCTGCCTAAAGGAGGAAAATTTATCAATTCCCAACCCAACAGTATTTTTAACTCTCTGATTAACGGATTCGGATATGAGAATCTATGCTTGCTTTGTTATGATGATCCTGAATTTATACAGACACTTGCAGATGCCGTTGGCAGCAGGCTGCTCCAGCATGCTGATATCTCATGCTCTTTTGATACGGTTGGCGCCATGATAATAAACGACGACTGGGGTTCTGGATCGCAAACAAGGCTGACTCCGGAGCAGATGCGCACATATTTAATTCCCTGGTATAAAAAAATAGTCGAAGCAGTTCATTCTCACGGTAAACCGGCGATACTTCATTCCTGCGGGAATATGTGGGCTTTAATTGATGACGTATGCGATATTTGTAAATTCGACGGAAAACATTCCTATGAAGATAAAGTTCTGCCGGTTGAAAAAGCTTATGAGCTGTTTGGGAATAGAATTGCAATTATCGGCGGTATTGACATCGATTTTCTGGCGCGTAAAACAAAAGAAGAAATCAGTGCACGCGCTGCTGCGCTGCTGGAAATGTCTGGCGTACAAGGCGGATATGCCCTTGGTTCCGGAAACAGTATTCCCGAATATATTCCGGATGAAAATTTTTTTGCCATGATTAATACAGCAAGAGAAAAAAATTAAATATTCAAAAAATTTAGACACTGCTGATTAACGTGGAAACGCCAAAGTACAAATTTATCCTGGCGGCCGTGTATAAAATATAACTAAAAATTAAATTTTACAGAAAAAACAAGATATAATTGCTAAAAAGAAGTTCTTATAAATATCTCATAACACGAAGAAGTCATTTTTTTATAAAGCAAAATTATTAAGGCTGAAATTTTATGGAAACGAAAAGATTGAAAATTTTTAAGAATGGAACGATTACATGGCGCAATACTGTGTTATCATGGAAATTTGGTTTCAGAAAGGGGCAATCTTCTATTGAAATGCTCAATGCCGACGAAATGTTAGGCTTTCGATATAAAATTGGTAAAAACGCCACAACGTGCAAGTGGCGCGGTCACAAAACTATCGGGAAAAAATTTGAAGTTACTGTTGTCTGGAAGAATGATATGGGACTTCTCTCGGGTAGTATCAAATGGAAAAATGGCAACAAAAATGAAGTTATAGAACAGGTGTCATTTCCCGTAATTACTATCCCATTGCCGCAAACGGCAAGCGTTTATGTTTCGCGTCTCCAGGGTTCGCTTTGGCATGAAATCGGGAGCAAAAAATATTATCCTGATGAATTTGTCGAAACCTTCAGCAATTTTGGAATGCAATATCACGCGCTGATAAGTCCGTCCGGCTCCTATTATTTCGACACCAGGGATACGGAGTTTTTTATTAAAACATTTGATTTGAGAACATTTGATGATCATTCCCGGTTTAGATACTGTGCAATTCATCCGCTCCCCCTGGATAGCGTAAGCTGCGTCCGGTATAAAATTCCTTACAGATTTTCGGTTGGTTTTTTTTCGGGAGGATGGTTTGATGCCGCGCAGATTTATAAAAAATGGGCGCGAATACAGAAATGGGCCTTGCGTCCTCCGGTGGACAGGAGGCTTGAAAATATTGGTATTTGGGTGTGGAATAGAGGCAAGGCGGAAGACGTTATTAAGCCAATTGAAAAATTACACACGGACAGCGACGTCCCTGTTGCTCTCGACTGGTACTGGTGGCATAAACATGGTTACGATACCTCCTACCCTGTTTACTGGCCCCCTCGCGAGGGATTATCAGTTTTTAAAAAAGCGCTATTACGCTTAAAAAAACAAAATATTTTTACACAAGTGTACATGAATGGCGTTACCTGGGACATGGATGCAGAACACTGGGAAAAAGGCGGCAGACAATGCGTTGTTGTTGAAAAAGACGGAAATATTAAATCATGTATGTTTAACCGTTTCGCGAAAAAACGTCTGGCGTGGATCTGCGGAAACGATAATACTCCTTTTAGCAGGATTATTCGTGAGACGGTAGGAAAATTGGGCAAAAGCGGATTATCGGGAATTTATCTTGATATGATCGGATGTTCTAGTTTCAGCCCATGTTACAATGAATCTCATAAACATGCGCCCGGTGGCGGCGCCTACCAGGTTACAGGTTACAGAAAAATGCTCCGGGAAATTCTAAAAGAAAATCCGAATTTTCCAATCAGTACGGAAGAAGCCAGCGAGGCCTATATGGATCTTGTCGACTCGGCTATTTCGCTTTCCGGAGGGAAAGAACGACTTGGCGCTCCGGTATATTTTGAATCAGTTCCCGCTTTCAGCGCAGTGTATCACGGATTAATCGCTATGTTCGGCAATTACGCCTTGCCCGGTTTCGTTCCTCCGTTTGATGAAAAATGGCCGAAACATACATCTTGGAAAAATGAAAAAAAATGGCAAGAGCTTTTTCCTGATCAGTTTTTTTATGAATTTGCACGGTCTGTTGTCTGGGGGCTTCAGCCTACTGTGGCGAACCTGCGGTATGAGCATACTACTGATCAGGAATTCAGTGAAATCTATAGGTTTATCATTTCCACGGCACGTTTTTATCACGAGCATCGTGATTTTCTATTCAGAGGGGATATGCTTACTGCCGGAATCATGATAACGGAAAAATTCGATATTGAATTTCTTCAACGCTCGATATTTACAGAAGAAGGAAAGCAAAAATCTTTAAAAAAAAAGGTTGCTGCAGTTCTCCATTCGCTATGGAAAGCGCCGGATGGCTGCATAGGCCTGATTCTGGTCAATTGTTCAGGAAAAACGCAGAGTTTTGATTTTAAAAGTCCGTTTATAAGAGCATCAGGTGAGATAGATGCTCATGCATGGATGTGTATCGAGATGTCAAAAAATAATAAATAATGCAAGTCCTGTCAGTCACAATGTAACAATTTCCGTTCTTGGAAATAGATTTTAACATTTTTCTGGAGCCGAATGCGGTTAACCCCACAAGCAATGATTTTGTCCGCTTTGCACTTTGGCAAACGGATAAAATCAG
>DNNS01000718.1 GCA_003497555.1 Spirochaetia bacterium | reverse complement strand
GTAACATAGGTTCCGCGCCCGGGTATCTGAATAATCAGCCGGTTTTTAACAAGTTCAGTCAAGGCTTTTTTCAATGTGGCCCGCGCTACTTTATATTGATTTGAGAGCTCTTCTTCCGTAGGGAGCCGATCGCCCGGCATGAGCTTGCGGCTGCTTATTTTTTCTTCGATTTCACGGGCAATGGCAATATAGACCGGCAATACCTTGTTCATATATACTATTATATATAATAATAAAATAAAAATCAATATTAAAATAAAAAAAATAATTATATATGATAGTATATAAATGTATATAGTATTACAAGTGTCCGCTAATTTCAGAAGCAAACAAAAATTTTGGTCGGAAAATACCGATTATAACGTTAAATTCCCTGAAAAAATAATTATAAAAGATTTACAAAAACGGTAAAAAATGTTTTTTTTATATTATATTCATATTAATTCGAAAAAAATTGAAATCCGGGCAGATACTTGAATTTTTACCTAAAAAACTTGAAAAAATCCATTTTATTATAAGTTAATTGTTGTTATAATAGACTATAAATTCCGGAGGCTGTTATGCATAAAACCGTAATAATTATCAATTTGGCGTTACTATTATCATTACTTATAGCTGAAGAGAAAACAAAATTTGAACTTGGTGAGGAATTTATTTTTAACGGCGAATGCGAACTTGGAGAAAACAGCAGGCCGGTTCCGGGATTTTTTTTACGCAACTGGCTTTTAGGCGAGACAGCATATAAGAGCGGGGATAAAACATTTTTCCCTGAAAGCGCTCCGGGTGGTATAACCGGAACCTGTATGAAAGTCCCCGGTATTAAAGGCAGGCCTGAATATAATCTGGAAAGCGGGTGGTTTGATATTAACAGGGATGGCGAAGCGGAAATTTCATTTTACGTAAAATCAGGTCCTGATGAGCAGGGAAACATCAATAATACTTCTGTGATTCTTGATTTTCGCTGTTATAATCTGAATATACAGCACGGTACGGTTAAGGAGCGATATCCGGTTCTTGAATCCAAATCCTTCAGGCCGGAAAGTGAATGGAAAAAATACAGCTATATATTCAGAGTGAAAAAAGGGTTTCCCTACAGTATTTGGTTCCGTGCTGCTGCCAAAGACAGCGCGTCTCTGATCGACACGCTTTATTTTGATAAAATCAGCCTGCGAATGCCGAAGCAGACTGAAAAGACATATAATAATGAACTGGCCTCTTTCCCGGATAAAAATATTCCAGCCTATCGTCATTCCGGGATCGCAGTTTTTAACATACATGCGCTGCTTGACAGCACTGCCAGCAAGGAAAAACTTAAGGCGGTTATTATTGATGATAATGATAGTTCAGTATATAAACAAGCAGAAATTTTATTGCTTTTTAAAAAAAATTCAGAACAGGATGCCGGAACCGATCCGCGCAGCCTTTATACCGGGCAGCAGGAAATAAAGACTGACCGCTTCGGCAGTTTTTCCGCGGAATTTTATCTCAATGATAAAAAAATAAATTCCAGGGGCGGAGATTTCGCAGTCATTCATCCGCTTGTTGATCATCCGCGCTTTTCGCCCGGCTGGTCAATCGGCATCGGCGGAATAGAGTCTCTTTCTTCATGCAATATTACTCCCGGCAATACGCCTGTTATCCTCACCACTTCTTCCATCGGCACAACACTTGCCCTGTGCAGGCTGGCAGGCATCAAACTGCTCCGCTACTGGTGCCACTGGAATACTGTGGAAGAACAGAAGGGAGAATACAGCGGATATTTTATCGGGGAAGAACTGAAATTATACAGGAAATTTAATTTTGATCCGATTCTGATGTTCGGCTGTACCTTTACGCACGCGCCTGACATGAATACTCCGGATGATAAAATAAAAGGACGTCTTCCGGTCTGGCTTTATAAAGAGTGCACCGTAAGGCCTGGAGTGGTAGTGCCTCCTGAAGATGCCTGGAAAAAGTATGTGGAATTCATTCTGAAAAATTTCAGCAGGGATTTTTATTTCTGGGAAATCGTAAATGAACCGGGAAACGGCTGGAAACCTGAAGAATATCTGCCTCTGCAGAAAATCGCCTATGAGCTGATAAAAAAATATGCTCCCGATTCGGTTGTGCTCGGCAATGGAGCTACAGGAGACCTGGGACAGAGACCCATCGGCTGGACGGAAGATTTGGCGAAACTTGGCCATGAAGCATTTCTCGACGCTGTTGCCTTTCATCCTTATGGAGCCAGTCTTGATTCCATGGGCGGAAATTTTTTTAAATATTCCGATCTGGTGGATGGATTACGCAGGGCTCTTAAAGTGCAGAAACCGCTTTACTGTACGGAATGTTATTATATCGAATCTGCGCGGCGCAAGCAGGGCAAACACGGTTTGGAACAGTCAACATTCAAGGCCGGAGACATTCAGCGCCATCATCTTAATGCCCTGCTTTGCGGAGTAATCGGCAGCGCTTCCATATGCGACGCTTCTCTGATCAAAAGGCGAAGTACTGTTCCCATGGACAGCGTACCGGGAGAAGTGCTGGCAGGTATGAACACCCTGTCATTTCTACTCAGTAATATGACGGATCTGGAAAATATTCATATCAATAAATTTATCAAAGCCGGTATTTTTTCGGCAAAAGACAAAACTTCAGCAACTGGCTTTATCTGGGACCTGAGGCCGGGCGGTTCGCTATGGCAGGTTCCCCCTGAATTTACCACAGGCGGTAATGTTCTTTTTTTTGATCATTTCGGCAATACTCTTTCTCCTTCCGCAGAAATTAAAAATACCCTTGATCCGTTATTTTTAAAAGGCAGGCCTGAAGCAATTAAAAAACTCCTTTTAAATTCAAAATTTACAGTGGAAAATCCGGTTACTCTCAAAGCCCGTTCTTTTAGTAACCGTTTATATATCGAAAGCATGAATACTACAGGTCTTGCCTGTAGTGCTGATGTCCGGTTAAGTGCAGATACTTCTCTCCGGCTGCCGGAAAGTTTACATTTACTCTTTGACCGAAATAAATACAGTCTTGCCTTGCTGCATAGCGCAGTTCCCCTCAAAACAGGTGCAGTCTTAAACTGGGAATGCTTTATTAACGGGACTAAAAACGGCGCAGGCGGTCTTGATCTGCTTCCCGATACAGGCTGTTACATCCTGCCTTTCGGCATAGAGAACCTTACNNCCCAAATCAGTTTCGGAGCAGATGAAAAGTACCTGCGGATTACAGCCCGGGTAAAAGATGACCAAATAATCAACGCCAAAGACAACAGCCTGTGGGAAGGAGATGCACTTGAGATATTTATAGACACCAATCCCTTTTACCGTATGGATCTTGATGCGGTTTTCAGCGGAGATGAAAAAATGAATTGTCTGCAGTATGTTTTTGCGGTAAAACCTTCCATCCGGGGCGATGTAAAGCGCTCCTTTCACCGGCGCAAGACAGAGTTCATAACCAAGGGTGTTTCGGAAACAAAAGAGACCGGGGACGGTTATGTAATCAGCGCCGCCATACCCTGGGAGGATCTTGCTGCGCTTTTTGCTCCGGGTGAGATTCTGGGTATTGACTGCGAGATTGATAATATAAATACAACCGGCAAAAGCAAAGAATCCCTGGGTATAAAACCGGGAGAAAGCTACAAGATGCGTCTTCATTATCCGCTTTTTAAAATACCCGGGCAGGTGTATACTGCGTTGGAAAACAGCGCCCTGCAGGTTTACGGTATCAGCAGACTGAAAAATCCGGATTTTGAAATTATTGACGAAAACGTGCCATCAGACTGGCAGTTAAACGGAGACGGTTTAAAACTGGCAAAATCCGGTAAGAAATTCGGTTTTCAGGAAACCTGCGGAGTTGTTATTACAGTTTCTCCGGGACAAGAGACCTTGGGAAAACAGGGCGCACAGATATACCAGCGTATAACCTGCATGCAGAATTCGCACAAGCAGATTAATTTTCAGTTTATGGTAAAACTTGATGATCTGAAAAAGACCTCTGACAGTATTGTTTCCGAATACCAGAAAGGATTTTACGTAAAGGTTCATTATTATGACGGGACCAACAAAAAACACGGAGCCAATGAAGGCATGGGTCTGCAAAAATCCATATTGGGCACTCAGAGATGGACAAAAATGCAGTTTTTCACAAGTGTACCGGATACTGCCACCGAGATTACAGTTTCCGCAGGACTTTCCAGCGGTGTAACCGGCAGTGTTTCCATTGACGATATTGATATGTATATTATTGATAAAAAATGACTCCCTGGAAAATTTAT
>DNNS01000214.1 GCA_003497555.1 Spirochaetia bacterium | reverse complement strand
TATATTTAGTCTGCAGAAAATGTTTGACAACCTTGTGCACACTCTTTTTTTTACTTTCCGTGAGAATTTATTTCTATGGATTTATCAAAAATATACTTAAAATCCCGCTTCTGTGTACTAAATTTTNNTCATCTGTCCGCTAAAATTTAGTACACAGAAGCGGGATTTTTGTTTACCCAAGAAATAAATTCACACACCCCTTACATTGACAAATTCCGGATGACTTATTATAATGCCTGTCATGTTTGTACGCCCCAGGGCATTGATCATAACCGGTTTTGGAATCAACAGCGATTATGAACTGGCAGAGGCTTTTAACCGCACAGGTTCAAAAGCTGCCAGAATTCATATTAATGATTTAATTACCCATAAAAAAAATATCCGTGATTTTCAGATTATTGCATTTCCGGGCGGTTTTTCTTTCGGCGATCATCTCGGGTCAGGGAAAATTTTCGCCAATAAATTTACCGGAAAATTATTTGCCGATTTACAAAACCATTTAGCTGATAAAAAACTGGTAATCGGAATTTGCAACGGATTTCAGGTTCTGGTAAAAGCCGGAATCCTGCCGAATCTCGCCGGCGGATTCTCCCCGGAAGCGACACTGACTCATAATTTATCAAAAAAGTTTGAAGACCGATGGGTATATCTTGCTGTAAATGCAAAAAACAGCAGCCCATGGACTGAAAATATCGGTAATATAATGCTCCCGGTAAGACACGGCGAAGGGCGTCTGTATTTTAAAAAGGAAAATTTATTAAAACAATTATGCGCAGAAAAACTTGACGCACTTTATTATGCTGATCAAAATTATCTTCCGACAGGGGAGTACCCGTACAACCCCAACGGTTCAGCCTGCAACATCGCCGGCCTGACCGATGCAAGCGGCTGTGTTTTCGGTCTTATGCCTCATCCGGAAGCTTTTTTAATTCCGGAAAATCATCCTTACTGGACATTACTTAAAACATCAGGAAAAAAAATAACGATTAAAACCGGGCTGTGTTTTTTTAAAAATGCCGCCCGTTATTTCCGTTAATTAATACCGAAGATCCGCTGCAGATCATCCCAGGCCGGTTTTTTCAGGCGGCTGTCGATTATCATATCTTTGGGGTGCCAGGTAAACCATATAGGATATCCGCAGAATTCCATTTTTTGACCCCGCTTTTGCATAAAATCCGCACCCGGAAAGCAAAACCTGAAAGTAAAACTTCCCAAACCGATAATTAATTTCGGTTCAAGAAAATGTATTTCTTCTTCAAGATATTTGCGGCATACCATCAGTTCGGAAAGATTCTCGCCGGGTTCCGAAGGAGCAGCGCATTTTAAGCAGCTGGTAATATAGCAAAGACGTCTGTTTATTTTCAAGGCGGATAAAATTTTATCAAATTGTTCACCGCTGCGGTCACTCAGTAAAGCTCCCTGCTTTTCATCAAAATAGGAAGGAAAATCGCTGATAAAAACAGCCTGGTTATTTTTAGGGCCGCCAAAATCCGTAAATTTTTTACGTTTTACCGCCAACAGGCATTGCTGGCAATTTTGTATTCTGGTTTTAAGTTCAGTAACGGGAATTACCGATATCGGCTGTTGTCCGGTTTGCGCGGGTACTGAAACGGAAGATGCCGGTTTTGGCGCCGGTATATTAGCCCTGCTGGTCCCGTAAAATAATTTTGTATCCAGGGTTTCATTGAGATATCTGAAACATTTTTGGGTAATTTGCAGAAAATCAGGCATAAATAATAAAAGTTCCGGAGGTTAAAACGGGTCATACCCTTTTAAAATTTTATAAAATTCGGCGCCGTTTATCAGTTCTAGCGGTTTGGAAGCGACATATTGATGACAACCGTCTTCAAAATCAAATAGTGTTATAAAAAAAGCGATCTGGGCGCGGCTGGCTTTCATTTTTTCAAATTCTTCTTCAAGTACTGTAACAGTGACCAGGCGGGGAGTGCGGTCAAGAAAAATAAATTCAGTTACTCTCTGGCTTGACTTGCGGATGCGCGAAATTTTAAGCGAGATGCTGTTTTCGCTGTTTATTCCCATTGAGTCAATAATAAAATCAAGGCGCTCAAAAATTTTTTTTACAGTCTGCTGAAATTTATCGCCGTCAAGATTATAAAAATCGATAAGCTCCTTGTTATTAAAAAAATTGGTTAAAATGGTCTCTTTATGTCTGATTTCTGAATTGGAGGGATGATTGGCCAATATTTTCTGATATATTTCACGGACTTTACCGATATCACGGCAAAAAATATAAGAATCGGCCAGTTTTGCCATGCCTTCATTCCATAGCGGCAATTTTTCACTGATACCTTTTAGTCCGGTTTCGAGATATTCTGCAGCTTCTGAGTATTTGCCAAGTTTAAAAAGGCACAAACCTATATATACTTCGGCATTGCGCTGCATTCCCCCGTGCAGGGAGCGTACTTTTAAAAAAAAATCATAAGCATTGCTGTGATCATCAAGCTTAATATAACATTCTCCGAGACCGTACATGGCGTCTTCGCAAGACGGGTCATTTTTTAGGGCAGTGAAATAATAAGCAATGGCTTGCCGGTATTCTCCGGTTTTCTGCATAATTTGTCCAAGCAGGAATGGCGGTTCAACCTTGCTGCCGTCAATTTTGTGGGCGCGTTTGAGATAGTTTTGAGCATTTCCGGTTTTACCGGATTTCAGCAGATTTTTTGCTACATTGACATTTGCCTGGAAATTATCGGGNNAGTCATGGCTTCTTTATGTCTTCCGGTTTTATCATAAATATCTGCAAGCTGCTGATGGATGGTTGCCGGATTAATTTCCCGGTTGAAAACATCTGCTTTCAGAATGTCGTTAAGCGTTACAATAGCGAGAATATACTGGCCCTGCTCGATTTCTGTCTGGGATTTAAACCATTTTAACTGTACATCTTCGCTTTTTTTCTGCAACAGTTTGTTTATCAGGATTCTTGCTTCCTGAAATTTTTTTTCTTCCATTAGTTTTTTAATTTTTTGAATAA
>DNNS01000191.1 GCA_003497555.1 Spirochaetia bacterium | reverse complement strand
AAAAAATCAGGGAGGGCTCTCTTAATGCGCTTGATTTGTTAGGTGAAAATAAAATCCATCTTATCATTAACACCCTGTCGCACGATAAAAATACCCTTGATGACGAAAAAAAAATGCGCAGGCGCGCCATTCAGCTGGGAGTTCCCATTGTTACTACCATCCAGGCAGCCATTGCCCTCAGCACCGGGCTGGAGCATTATTTGGCCGGCGATTTAACGGTAAATTCTCTGCAGAACTGGAATGCCGAATTAAGGATATCGAAATGAACCCGTCTGCTTTATCGCCTGCAAAAATAGAGTCCCCGGCGTACAAAATAATACGCTTCCGGCTGCCTTTTTGCGAATTCTTCGGATTCTGGACTATTTCGGCATCCTGTCATGGTTTCAAATCGACAGCCTGTTTAAAAGGATATCAGCATGAGTAAATTTATTTTTATTACCGGCGGAGTACTATCATCCCTCGGCAAGGGTATTGCATCTTCTTCCATAGGTACACTGCTTTCCGCCAACGGCTACAGAGTCACCAATATCAAATGCGATCCGTATATTAATGTTGATCCCGGAACCATGAATCCCTTTCAGCACGGCGAGGTTTATGTTACCGATGACGGCGGAGAAATGGATCTTGATCTGGGCCATTACGAGCGTTTTTTAAATCACCGCATGGAGAAAAAGAACAACATCACTTCCGGCAGTGTTTACAACACGGTAATTCAAAAAGAACGCGCCGGCAAATACCTGGGGCAGACCGTGCAGGTGATTCCCCATATTACCGGAGAAATAAAAAACCGTTTCCGCAAATTTGAACAGGATAATTACGATATTGTGCTGGTGGAGATCGGCGGAACCGTTGGCGACATTGAAAGTCTTCCCTTTCTGGAAGCCATCAGGGAATTTGCCATTGAAAAAGGGCGGGGCGAAACCATTTTTATTCATCTCACCCTGGTGCCTTATATAAAATCCGCCAGTGAATTGAAAACCAAACCTACCCAGCACAGCGTGGCATCCCTGCGGCAGATCGGCATCAGCCCCGATATGATTTTCTGCAGAACCGAAAAAGAACTTCCCGAGGACCTAAGACGTAAAATATCGCTGTTCTGCAACACAGATTATAATTCCGTTATCGAGGCTCTTGATGTAGGCAATATTTATGAAGTGCCGCTTTTATATCATAAAAAAAACGTTGATCGAATAATTCTGGAAAAACTTCATCTTCCCTGCCCCGGTGCGCAAATGAAACGCTGGCAGCAGGTCGCAACTATCATGCGTACAGCCCGGAAAAAAGTCAGGGTCGGAATTATTGGAAAATATGTCAATCTCCGCGATGCCTATAAAAGTATTGATGAGGCTTTAACCCACGGCGGTATTAAAAACCGCTGTCTGGTAGAAAAAGTTTTCATTGAAGCTGCGCATGTGGAAAAAAATCCTGAAGCTCTGAAAAATCTTGACGGTATTCTTGTACCGGGCGGATTCGGTATGCGCGGCATAGAGGGTAAAATCAAGGCGATAAAATTTGCGCGTGAAAACAATATTCCCTTTTTCGGCATCTGTCTTGGTCTGCAGTGCGCTGTAATTGAATTTGCCCGCAGTGTCTGCAAACTTAAAGGCGCCAATACCACAGAAATAGAAGCCAAAGCTCCGTATCCGGTAATTGATATAATGGAAGAGCAAAAAGAAATAACCGACCTGGGCGGCAGTATGCGGCTGGGCGCCTATCCGTGCCGGCTGGAACGCGGAAGCAGAGCCGCAGGAATTTATAAAACCCGGCTAATCGAGGAAAGGCACAGGCACCGTTATGAGTTTAACAATGCCTACAGGGAGATATTTCTGAAAAAGGGCATGCGTTTTACCGGTATCTTTGAAAAAAGCGATCTGGCGGAAATTATCGAGCTTCCGGGACATAAATGGTTTTTAGCCGTACAATTCCATCCTGAATTCAAATCCTCACCGGTGGCTCCGCACCCGCTTTTTGCATCTTTTATCGGCAGCATGCTGGAAACGGGAATAAAAAAGAGGCAGAAAAAATGAAGGCACAGGAATTTTTTGAAAAACAATTTTCCGAAGGCTTTTTTTATTCCGGACGCCATAAAAAAAATTTAAAAGAACTGTTTGCCCTGATCCGGGTGCCTGAAGCTCCGGTAATTCTTGATATCGGTTTCGGAGAGCCTTCCGAACTGATTTTTCTCAATGAAACCTTTGCCGGTTCAACGGTAGTGGGGCTTGATATATACGAAAAAAAAATGAAAGGTATTACCCACGGGCTCAGGGAATTTAACCGTATCCGCGTTTTTCGCGGAGATATCAATGCCCTTGAATTTGAAGAAGAATATTTTAACGCTATCTTCAGCTTCAATTCCTTTTATTTCAGCCGCAGCGCCGAATCCGTACTTGCCGCTATTCTGGGATCGTTAAAACGCAAGGGAGTTTTTGCTCTGGAGCTTGATTTTTACAGCGGCCATAAAAGCCGTAACCAGGCTGTTTATGACAAATATAATATTGAATATAATACCTGTCAGGCGGATCATCTGCTTGAAAATATGAAAAATCTCCGTTTTATTGATACCGGGCATTATATTTCCAGTCAGGGTAATCTTTTTATCTATGGTTATAAAAAATAGTGCGGCATTTCAGATTTTAAAAATGAGTGCTTATAAAATAATCAGTTTCTGACGGAGAGTTTTTTGCCTGTTAGCATACGGTTTAAAGCCGTTGTTTTTTTTTTCCTGATGATTTTTTTTATCGCTTTCCTGCGGCTGGTTCTGCTGGCTTTTTCCGGCCAGACTGCCCGTGACTCGGGTTTGCTGCCTGCCAGGCGAGGTATAATACTTGATTCCGCAGACAGGCAGCTTGCCTTTTCCGTTAAACGCTACAGCACATACCTGAATTTAAAAAAACTCTCTGCCTGTTCCCCGGAAAAATCAGAAGAAATAACCCGGGCTGCACAGCATGTGCTACAGATTAGCAATACGGATTTTTCTGCCATGCTCCGCAGCCCGCGTCCGGCAGTTCTGCTTAAGCGCGGCTGCAGCGAAGAAGAATACCGGGCCGCAGCAGCCATTGACCGCGAGATCATGTTTTTTGATTCCGGATACATGCGTTATTATCCGCATAACCGCCTGCTTTGTCATGTCCTGGGTTTTGCCGGTTTTGATAATATAGGCCTTGCCGGTCTGGAAAATTATTATGATGATCTGCTGATCAGTACTCCGCAAAAACCCAATACCCTGGATCTTAAAATTTCAATAAATGCCGAGCTGCAGCTTATGGCCGAATCAAAACTTTTTTCCTACCTGCAGAGTACGCGGGCTGCAGGCGGCACGGTTATTATCCAGCTTGCCAAAAGCGGAAAAATCATTGCCCTGGCCAATGCCCCGGCTTTTTCACTGAATAATTTTGAAAAAGAAAACAGCGCCTGGTTCCGCAATGCCGCGGTATCCGAATATATTGAGCCGGGATCGTTATTCAAGGTATTTCTGCTCGCCCTGCTGCTGGAAAAAGGCCTGGTGGAAAGAAATCAGCATTTTCACTGCAGCGGGCAATACGCCTGCGCCAACGGCGAAATAATCAGATGCGCCCAGGCGCACGGCAGCATCAACCTGGAAGATGCCGTGCGTTTTTCCTGCAATACCGTTATGATCAAGGCCTGTGAAAAACTTTCGGTGCAGGAAATCCATGAATGGCTTGCGTCTTTGGGATTCGGCAGAAAAACCGGAATTGATCTGCCGGGAGAAATAAAAGGAGTGCTTCCGCATCCGCGGGACTGGGGTATACGCACACGGGCTACCATTCCCATCGGCCAGGGCATCGGAGCTACTCCGCTGCAGCTTATTAATGCCTTTACTGCACTGGTAAACGGCGGCAGTCTTTTTACCCCCCGGTTAGCGGAGATTATTGACGGCGGGAAAAGTATTCCAGCCGGGAACATTCCCCGGCCGGTAAAAATCTGTACGGATAAAACTTCCCGTGAACTGCGCAGGTACCTGGCAGCCGGAGTTGATGAACAGGCTACCGGCAGACTTGCCGCCCNNTTATTATACCGACCGCTATGATTCGGTTTTTCTCGGCACTTTTCCGGTTAAGGATCCGGCTGTCAGTATACTGGTAATCCTTAAAGACCCGAGAGGCCGCTATCACGGTGGAACTGCAGCCGCGCCGCTTTTTGCCGAACTAACGCGCACTGTGCTTGATATTTACAGAATAGCAAGAAACGAGCTTGTTCTGTATAATAAAAACCTGCCGGATCATAAGCGTCAGATTATCCAGGACGGAAGCATGCCTGATGTACATGGCATGTCGCTGCGCAATGCCATGACGGTAATTTCTTCCCTGGCTATGAAATACCATGCGGTTATGGATATTTCCGGCAGCGGTTATGTAAAGCATCAGAAACCGGCGCCCGGGACCGCTCCGGCCGATAATATGAAAATTTTTCTGCAGCTTGAGGAGCCGTAAAATGCCGGCCGTATTAACCGTATCACGCAGCCAGGCCAGAGACGGCGCTGCCATAATAACCGTAAAAAAAGGCAGCAGGGAATTTTCCCTGGCTTCGCGCTATGAACCCCAGGCAGAAGCTCTGAGGCTGCTTGGGGTGTCGGATGATCCTCCTGATTTTTTTTTCATGATCGGGG
>DNNS01000570.1 GCA_003497555.1 Spirochaetia bacterium | reverse complement strand
GCACGGTGGGAGAAAAAAAGAGAATGCCCCATGTTGTCAAGCATTTTCTGCGAACTAAAGACGCATACCCAAGAAAAAAAATCGCGCCCCTTTGGATTCTGTGCCATGATTCAACACCGCCTGGCACAGATGATCATCAGCACTTCACGCGCACAAGATAATACATCAGGGGATGTAATTTGCCCTGGCACTTAAAAAATGGCGGAGGCGGTAAAGAAAGTATTAAATTTCAAGTTTTGAAAAAATTCACAAAGAGCATATAATTATATGCGTTATGAAATCTTTTCCGGGTTTATTCCTGTTGTTTTTTATCTTTCAGTCTTCGGCCCAGACATTAACTCTACAGCAAATACGAAAAATCGTACTTAAAGAAAACATAGATGCTGTTATAGCCGGCAATAATCTGGCCATCAGTTATAATAATTATCTTTCAAGTCTGCGCGTATTTTACCTGCCGGAAATTTCCATTTCCGCTTCCTCCCCGCTGGTTTATCAGGGAACATTCCCCCTTACCAATCAGAAACGCCGTACCAATCATAATCTGCTTGGCACTCTGCTGATTGAAGAAAAATTACCATGGAACATGGTAATCTCAGCCGAGATAAACGACCGTTTCGTTACTTACCCGCCTACCAACCGCACAAATCAATACAGCGGCAAAATTACTGTAAAACAGCCGGTTTTAAAAAATAACGGAAGTGATCTGCGCCTGGCCAGAGATTCTGCAGAAAAAAAATACAAGCTGGACATTTTAAAACTGGCAGCCGGTGAAAAAGAACTTATCTATCAGGCGGAAACCCTGTATTATGATCTGCTTTCCATTGAAAGCGAAATTGCCCTGGCTGTGCGCAGAATTGAAAAATCTACCGTCAACCGCAATGAAACTGAAAAAAAATACCAGGCCGGCCTGATTACAGAAATAACTTTTCTCCGCATTGAGCAGGATTATCAGAAAAACCTGGTGAATGAACTTGATTTACTCCGCCGCCAAAAAGAAAAAAAGGAAGCCCTGGCCAATCTGCTTAACATCAGAGCTGCCGAAAATATTAATATAGAAAAAACCATACAGTATGAACCGGTGATATTTGATTATGAAACTTCACTGAGTAAAACTCTTCTCAATGATCAGTCTCTGGCAGATCTTGAGTACAAGCTATGGCAGGAAAAACGCGATATTCACAACCAGCTGGAAAATTACCGTTTTAATGCCGATCTGTTCATGATTTTTGAAAAAAAATACACTTCCGATTATGAAATCAGGGCAGGTATAGATGTTTTTACGCCTGTTTTTAAACGGGGAAATATGCCGCGCCTGCTGGAAAATCACCGGCTGACAGTCAATACTCTGTCTATGCAGCTTTCCAATAAAAAGCAGACCATTGCCCAAAATCTGGAACGGCGAATAAAAAATCTTTCTGATCTGGAAAAATCCATTGTTTTAGCCCGGCGTAATAATGAAATAGCCGCTAAAACCTACGAAATCGACAACCAGCGTTTTGAGATCGGCCTGATCACGGCGGAAACCCTGATTAAAACCCAGGAGGATTATTTTGAAACTGAAAGCAGGCTGCTTGCCAAAAAAATTGAATACCTGAAAGAAAGAAGTTACCTGGAAAACAAGTACTGGATGGCTAAATCAGAATGAGTGTAATCAGCCTGCGCAGTATTACCAAAAGTTATTATCTCGGATTAAGCGCAGTTCCCGTACTGCATGGAATTGATCTGGATATTGAAAAGGGGGAATACCTGTCTATTGTCGGTTCGTCCGGCAGCGGAAAATCCACATTGATGAATATTATCGGTTGTATGGATAAACCCACTTCCGGCTCATATATTCTGAACGGCAAGAATGTCGAAAATATGACTGATCATGAACTGTCTGAAATCCGCAACACCGAAATAGGTTTTGTGTATCAGACTTTTAATCTGCTGATGCGTAAAAATGTATTTGATAATGTTTTACTGCCGCTTCAGTATATGAGGAGCCGCAAGGCCGACCGGAGTACGGTTCTTAAACTCATTGAAAGAGTTGGATTAAAAGAACGCATTTATCATAAACCCAACGAGCTTTCCGGCGGACAGCGCCAGAGAGTTGCCATAGCCCGCGCTCTTGCCGCCGGTCCGTCTCTTTTACTGGCTGATGAACCCACCGGCAACCTGGACAGCGCCACTACCCGGGAAATAATGAAGCTCTTTGACGAACTGCACGAAGAAGGCGTTACTATAATAATTGTAACTCATGAACATGAAATTGCCCAGCATACCAGAAAAATCATTACTCTGCATGACGGCAGAACTCAAAGCCGGATCTTTAAAAAGAAGACAAACAGCCTGCGACCATAATTTTCCGGCTTCTTAAAATAATTTTTTTCAATTTTCCGCCGAATAATAATCAGTAAGGGATGCCAGTTCGAGTTTCCGGCTTTCGGCCGTCATACGGTAAAACAAATCTGCGCTTTTCAGCCGCAAACGGGCGCTGGAAAGTCCTCCGAGTTTGTTGTTAAATTCCGCTGTCAGCTGTTTCAGACTGTCAAGCCGTTCCTGTTTTTCATAAAAACAGTCAATGTTACAGCGGTATATCGTTCCCCGCTGAATTCAAGCCTGTTAATGAGCGTCTCATCGTTCATGGTATTTTATTTTATAATAAATTCGACTTATTGGCTGTTATATATTAGACACCCTATTCGTGTAAAAACTTCCCGTTCTTTTAAAAAAAAGTGTATCCACTCAGATTGTAAAATTAAATGAAAAAAGAAAAAATCTAACCGCAGAGTACCGACCCGCTGACCCGCCAAGCAGAGAATCCGGTGTTCAGTACAATAGGACGCCTCTTGCGCGTGGCTTGCTTGTGTGTTTGCTGCTCTGTGTCTAAATTTTATTTACCTTTGCATAAAAACAAACACTGTTTTACATTACATTGCCGCAAAAGGCTCTTATCGGCTTAAAGCAAAAGTATGACACGGATTACACTGATTTTCACGGATTTTTTAATCTGTGTTAATCCGTGAAATCCGTGTCTGATCTTGAATTTAATTTTTCGTATTCCGTTTGCGCGTGGCTTGCTTATGTGTTTGCTGCTCTGCGGTTATTTATTTT
>DNNS01000004.1 GCA_003497555.1 Spirochaetia bacterium | reverse complement strand
AGAGATTTACTGAGCGGGGGGGGGTGATCATTCCTTTTGAATATCAGATTGAAAAGGGTTCGCTGATTCACATAGATGAAAAAATTAAAATGATCATGGAAGCGCAGAGAACATGAATAAGCCGCATATTGTAACCGGAGTGATAGGATCCGACTGCCACGCTGTAGGTAATAAAATCATCGAAGCTTTTTTTTCCGAGCATGATTTTGAAGTTGTAAATCTGGGCGTGATGGTTTCCCAGGATGAATTTATCGATGCGGCTGTAGAAACCGGTTCCAGGGCCATTCTTGTTTCGTCACTGTACGGGCATGGAGAAATTGACTGCGAGGGCATGCGCGGCCGCTGCCTGGAGCGCGGGCTTGATCCGGTACTGCTCTATGCCGGCGGGAATCTGGTTGTTGGCAAAAGCGATTTCGCACAAACCGAAAAAAAGTTTAAAGACATGGGTTTTGACCGGGTTTTCCCTCCGGATGCGGATTTGGAACAGGCTGCTCTTTTGCTGAAAAATGATTTGGAAAAAATCAAACATGTCTGAATATATATACTGTGCGGATTTGGGCTCAACTTTCACCAAGGGAGCTCTTTTTAAAATTGATAAAACAGTGCAGGTAGCAGCCCGTTATGATGTACCTACCACCAGGCATAATCTGGAAGAGGGGTGGCGCGAATCTTTGAGCGGATGCCTGGAAAAAGCATCCTTAAAAAAAGCCGATCGTCTTTTAGTCAGTTCTTCGGCCAAAGGCGGTCTGGGCATAGTTGCTGTTGGACTGGTTAAAGAGCTTACCATGAAAGCCGGCTGTGAAGCAGCTATAAGCGGCGGCGCTAAAATTCTTGCGTCTTTTTCCGGCAGTCTGGAGAAAAGCGATATTAAATCCATTAATGATTTAAGTCCCGATATTATTCTTTTTACCGGAGGCACGGAGCGCGGAAACCGCGAAGCAGTACTGCACAATGCGCATGCTCTTTCATCTATGCATACAGGTATGAACATTATTTATGCCGGAAACAGCGCCTTGCGTATGGAAATTTCAGAAATTTTAAAACCGTTTGATCTGTATTTTGCCGAAAACGTCATGCCGGAAGTTAATGTTCTTTCCGCGGCAAGCGCCAAAAACACGATCAGGGAAATTTTTTTAAAAAAGATTATTGAAGGCAAGGGTATTTCGGCAATCGGCAAACTTGCTTCCCTGCCGGTTATGCCAACTCCTCTTGCAGTTTATAATTTTTGCCGGGAACTGTTTAACCGTAATATTTTCGAACATCCTTTTTTACTGCTTGATCCGGGCGGCGCCACCACTGACCTGTATTCTGCCTGTCCGCCGGTTTCAGAAAACAGCATGGTTCTGCGGGGCATGCCGGAACAGACTATAAAACGGACAGTCGAAGGCGATTTGGGCATGCGTTTTAATGCCGAATCAGCTCTGCAGACCGCGGGGGAAAAAACCCTGACAAATAAAAAAAACTACATATGGACTGAAAAACTTGCAAAACAGCCGGAAATCCTGCCGCAAAATTCTGAAGAAAAAGAAAACGAAAAAAATATTGCCGCTGCCTGTGTGCGCACAGCGCTAATGCGCCATGCCGGGGCAGTAAAAAAATATTATACATTAAACGGCGAAACTGCAGTGCAGACGGGAAAAGATCTTCGGCCGATACGGATTATCATTAGTTCCGGCGGTTATACCGGCCGTTTCGGTACAAAATTATTTTTTGAGGAAATTTTATCAGACTTGAAAAAAGAAAATTCAGGCAAGGAAGATGAACTGCTCCTTCCGGAAAATTGCAGGTTTTGGGCAGACTACGGTTATTTGCTGCCGTTACTGGCTCTGCTGACTCATGTTTATCCAGATGAAGCCTGCAGACTTTTTAAAGATTCTCTGACTGAACTTAATTAACATAGGGAGCCGTCATGCCGTATAATTTTTATAATCAACAAGAATTTCAGGAAGAAGAAAAAAATGCTCTTGCCTCATGGCCCACCGGAGCAGACGTATCATTTAAAGATGGTTTAGCCGTGCAGAAATCAGTCCCCGGCGAAAAAAATTTTGCTTTTATTATGCACCAGGCCAAGGTGTCAGGCACTACGCTTATTCAGCCCCGTGCCGGTGTAGCGCTGATTGATGAACATATACGCCTGTTGAAATATCTTGAGGCCGAAGGCGGAGCTGATCTGCTTCCTACTACTATTGATGCCTATACCAGACTGAACCGCTACGCCGAAGCCCAGAAGGGTATTGACAAATCTTTGGCAGCAGGCACCTCGCTGCTGAACGGGTTTCCGGCTGTTAATCATGGAGTTAACGGCTGCAGACGCATTACCGATTCCGTCAGTAAACCGGTACAGGTGCGTCACGGTACTCCCGATGCCAGACTGCTCGCGGAAATTACCCTTGCTGCCGGATTCACTTCTTTCGAAGGCGGAGGTATTTCCTATAATATTCCTTATGCCAAAAAAGTACCGCTTGAAAAATCCATAAAAGACTGGCAGTTTGTCGACAGACTCTGCGGACGGTATGAAGAAAACGGTGCACGAATTAACCGCGAGCCTTTCGGACCGCTGACCGGGACACTGGTTCCGCCCTGCATCAGTCATGCGGTTGGAATTATCGAGGGAATTTTAGCGCTGGAACAGGGAGTAAAATCCCTGACTATCGGTTACGGCCAGGGAGGCTGTATAATTCAGGATATTGCTGCGGTTTTTTCCCTGCGCGCCTGCGCTGAAGAATGGTTTAAAAAGGAAGGATTTTCCGATTTTGACCTGACCCTGGTTTTTCATCAATGGATGGGAGGTTTCCCGCAGGATGAAGCCCAGGCTTTTGCCGTGATCAGCCTGGGCAGTATG
>DNNS01000748.1 GCA_003497555.1 Spirochaetia bacterium | reverse complement strand
GTGCCCGATGCCCTGATCAGCGGCAGCCATGAGATTGTCAGACAATGGAAGCGCAGTAACGCCCTGATAACTACCTGGCGAAAAAGACCTGACCTGCTCAAGAAAACCGAGCTTACAACCGGTGATCTTGAGCTATTATATAAAAATATTATTAAAATAAATAAAAACAAAGGAGTTTTCCATGAATAATATCATTAAACAAATCGAGGCTTCCCGGCTTAAAGGCGATCTGCCCGGAGTAAAAATCGGAGACACGGTTGATGTAAAATCAAAAATTATTGAAGGCGGGAAAGAACGTCTGCAGTCATTTAAAGGCGTGGTAATCGGCATGAAAAATACCGGCGTAAATAAAATGGTAAAAGTGCGTAAAATTTCTTTCGGTGTCGGTGTGGAAAAAACTTTTCTGCTGCATTCGCCTCTTGTCGCCTCGGTAGCTGTAATGAAAAGCGAAAAACCCCGCAGGGCCAAACTGTATTATCTGCGAAAACGAATCGGTAAATCAGCTCTGGCCGTATAACTTAAGATATGCTTAATTACCATCAGGCAGATATATTATTAGCTGAAAACAGCCAGAGTCATATACTCCGCTTCTGGAAAGAACTTACGCCTTCAGAACAAAAACTGCTGCTCTGCGATATTGAAAAAATAAATTTTAATAGTCTAAAGGGTCTGCAGAAATTAATTGATGAGCCTGTACAGGACTATAATTCTGCAGATATCAGGCCCGACAATATAATAGACCCTGAAAAACTCACCGATTCGGAAAAAAACCGGCTGTACCAGAAAGGCGAAGATGCTCTTAAAAACGGTAAAACGGCTTTTTTTGTTGTTGCCGGAGGACAAGGTTCCAGGCTGGGCTATGAAAGAGCCAAGGGAACATATGAAATTTCTCCTATACGCAGAAAATCGCTTTTTTATATTCATTGCCGCAAAGTTCTGGCAGCATCCAGGTATTACGGCGTCAAAATGCCGCTGGTGGTAATGACCAGCGAAGTCAACCATCAGGAGACAATCGATTATTTTAAAAGCAACGATTATTTCAATCTGCAAGCGGAAAATGTTTTTTTTACCATGCAGGGAGTGCTGCCCGCGCTGGATTTTTCCGGCCGTCTGATGTTAGCTGAAAAGCACCGCATATTTTTCAGTCCGGACGGGCATGGCGGAGCTTTACAGGCTCTTAACCGCAATAATATCCCGGAAATTTTTCAGAAGCGCGGAATCGAAGTATTATCATATTTTCAGGTTGATAATCCTTTGGTACATATAGCTGATCCGCTTTATATCGGGCTTCATCTTGAGAAAAAATCGGAAATGTCCTGCAAAGTACTGAAAAAACGCAACAGCAGCGAAAAAATCGGAGTGGCGGCGGTTGTAAACGGGAAAAAATCAATTGTCGAATATTCTGATCTTCCCCGGAGTCTGGCCGAAGCTCTCGGGTCTGACGGGGAATTATTATACGGATACGGATCAATTGCCATTCATATGATTAATCTTGCTTTTATTGAAAAATTCAAATCAGGCGATTTTATCCTGCCCTGTCATATAGCCCGTAAAGCCGTACCCTTTATTGATGAAACCGGCAAATTGACGAAACCCCAGGCTCCAAGCGNNGCAACCGCCCGGGAAGATGATTTTGCACCGCTGAAAAATAAAACCGGAGAAGACAGTATTGCAACCTGCATACAGGGGCAGATTAATCTGTTCGGTAAATGGCTGAAAAAAGCAGGGGTTAAAATACCGGAAACCGGCGGAAATGTACAGGGCAAGATCGAAATAGATCCGCTGTTTGCACTTAACGAAAAAATTTGTATAAAAAAAATCAGGGACCGCAGTATTGTTTTTAACGGCGAACTGCTGCTGGATGAATAATGACTCCTTATAACCGCTATACGTCCGGGGGAGGATTTTTATCAGGTANNACCGGAGGGAACCAGGCTTCTGCTGATCATCAACATCGCAGTTTATATTATTCAGCTTTTTGCCGGAAGTTTCATGCTGCGTATTTTTTCTCTTTCTTCAACTGCCGTAATCCGCTACAAGTTTTTCTGGCAGCCCTTGACATATATGTTTCTTCACTCCACCCAGGGTTTTTTTCACATATTTTTCAATATGTGGATTTTAATTATGATCGGCAATGAACTGGAACGCTATTGGGGCAAGGCGGATTTTTTAAAATATTATATTTTTTGCGGAGTGGGAGCCGGCTTGATTATTCTGGGCCTTGATTTTTTAAATTATCTTGATGCCGTATATCTTCATATTCTGCCAGGTACACGCATGATCGGGGTGCCGACTCTGGGCGCAAGCGGCGCTATTTACGGGCTGCTGCTGGCTTACGGGCTTTTTTTCCCCAATCAGCAGATCCTGATGTTCTTTATTATTCCCATGCGCATGAGTCTTTTTCTGATCGTTACCGGAGTGATATCTCTGTTTTTTATCATAACCGGAGGAGGCGGAAATATCAGCCATATCGGGCATCTGGGCGGCCTGGTATCAGGCATGATTTTTTTCCGATGGCACCGCAAAACCTCACATTTTTCGGCAGGTAATCGTACGCTTGACGATTTTTTCAGGGCTTTGTCTGAAAAATTATCTTCATATTTCCGAAGAACACCGGGACGTAATCCGGGCACATACACTTCTTCCGTAAAATTTCCCGGCAGGCCGCAGGCCACTGGCAGTGAAGAAGAAGAGGTTGACCGCATTCTTGATAAAATTTCACAAAAAGGCATTCATGCGCTGGCTGATGAAGAGCGGGTATTCCTTGATTCTGTGGCCCGCAAATACCGCAAAAAATTTTAAATCTTTACGGTAAAACGGGGGTGGTATGAATAAAATTTTAATCGTTTCTTCCGACGAAAAAACTCTGAAAAATATTACGGAAACCGCTCTCGGGCTGGACAGCAGCCTGATTGTCTTTGCTACCGGTGATCGCGATGAAGCTCTGGAAATTCTCAACTACGATCTGCCTTCAGTGTCCATTCTGGATTTTTCCGCTTCCGGCAGCGATATGTACTGGTTAATTGAAAAAATAAATGAAGATCCCTGGCTGCGCTATTCGGGAATCATCGCACTGTATAACGAAAAGCGAGAATCGGAATTTGCCGGAAAAGTAAAAAATTCCAATATTATCTGCCCGCTGCATATCAATTATCTGGCAGGACGGCTGAATAATATCCTGAAAATTGTGCTTGACAACAGTCATATGCTTTTTCAGAGGGAATTTCAGCATCACCTATCTTTTTCGGTTGCAGGTTCATTTGTAATGGATAATGATCCTTTGCAGGTTAATGTTTTTGCCAATATCATAACAAATTATCTGATTAACAATAATTTTATTGATATGCGTCGGCGCGATAATATACGCATTGCCCTGGTGGAAATACTCATGAATGCCGTAGAACATGGGAATTGCGGAATTACCTTTGAAGAAAAAACCGCAGGACTTCTTGCCGGCCGCTCCATTTTTGATCTGATCGGTGAAAAAACAGCGGATCCGCAGATTGCCGGACGCAAGGTTTTTTTTGATTATAAAATTGAAACCGGACAGTCTTCATTTATTATAAAAGACGAGGGTGCAGGTTTTGACTGGCAGGCCGCCATGAAACGCAAACAGGATACCGGCGTTATACTGCCGCACGGCCGGGGCATTCTTATCACTTCCGAAGTTGCATCCCGTCTTTCCTACAATCAAAAAGGCAATGAAGCCACTCTGGTAATTGAGCATCAAAAAAACCGTACCAATCTGGTCCCTGATCTATTCCGCGATACACAGGAAATTTTTTTCAACCAGGGAGACATAGTTTTCCGGCGCGGCGACAAATCAAATTATCTTTTTTATATTGTGAACGGCGAATTCGCCGTATTTAATCAAAGCCAGAAAATAATCGATGTACTTTCGCCCCGCGACATTTTTATCGGGGAAATGTCGTTTCTGCTTGATGATCACCGCACAGCTACGGTTAAGGCGCGCACCCAGGGAACCCTGATAAAAATCTCCAAAGTCGATTTTATCAGGGCAATAAAAAAACAGCCGTATTATGCCCTGTTTTTAGCGCGTCTGCTTGCCGGCCGTCTTAATAAAATGAATATTCAATATGAAAAATACGATCAGAAAGTAATAACCTGATTTA
>DNNS01000477.1 GCA_003497555.1 Spirochaetia bacterium | reverse complement strand
CGGCAGTATTATAGCCTGCAATCCATATCCGACTTTTTTTAATCAGATGGACCAATGGATTGACTGGCCGATGAAGTGGAGTGAAAATAAAAATAAGCCTCTGGTTCTTGAAGAAACAAGCGTGCCCTTCGCCCAGGGAAATTTTGCTGCCTGGTATCTGGAATCGGAAAACCGGAGAGCTTCCTACAGCGAATATAAACAATTATTTGCTGAGCAGTCAGCACGTTACCTTGGAGATCAAGCTTACGGTATGATAGCGGAAAATCCGCTAATCTCGTTTAACAGCTTTTCTGATAATTTAATAAAAGAAGGCGAAGTAACCTGGAGGGTTTTAAACACAGCCGGAGAAACAGTTACTTCATTATGGATGGAAAGATGCCTGCGCGGGTGGAGAATGTATGATGTATCCGGTATCTGGCCATTTGAAAGAACTCTTTATTATTTCGCTGGAGGAATAAAAACTGAAAACTTCAGTTATAAATCATTAGGAAGCCCGGGGAAAAAACCTGATGTGGCTGAAATACCGGTTTTTTCAAGGAAAACAAAACTTTATCAATCAGTATGCTCATTTCTTAAACCGTTCATGGCTTATATCGGCGGCAGAAAGGAAAGATTTTCCTCGCTGGAACATAATTACACTGCAGGTGAAAAAATTGAAAAACAGATGCTTTTTTCAAATGATCGTCTTTCGGCAGTAAAATATAACGCTGTCTGGAAAATAATCAGGGAAAATGATGGTTCCGTAACGGGTAGCGGAAAATGGAATGGGGAACTTGCGCCTGGTAATATTTCTATGGTTCCTTTCCAGTGGACAGCACCGACAGTGCAGGAACGGGAATATTATAAAATTCTCTTTGAGACAGAAGACAGCGCCGGTGCTTTTTGTAGAGATGAATTTATGCTGACAATTTTTCCAAATCAGGAAATTCCAAAGGTATCTCAAACGATACTTCTTTATGACGAAAGCGGATTTACCAGCCGACTTTTCAAGGATTTAAATATCTCAAGCGAATCTTTTTCAAGTGCATTACAAATCGGCAATCATTCCTGCCTTGTTGTGGGAAGAGAATCATTTTCAAAGACATTTCTTGATCTTGCTGAAAAAACGTCTCTGGGAAAAGCTCTGCAAAATGGATTTTCCATGATTATTTTCGAACAAACCGATAAACAAGCCCTTGCGCCCTATCTTGAAGAAAGACGCGAACGTTATGTATTTATAAAGAATGCTTCCCATCCGCTTCTTAAAGATCTTGGCAGTAATGATTTGCATCACTGGCGGGGAAAAAGCGATCTTGTACCTGCGTATCCGCTTTCCACATACTGTAAACCAAATCGTTTTCTTCCATGGGGAAATGAAGGCTGTGTTTCTTCATTTGTAATGGATAAGCCTGCAAGCGGTAACTTTAATATAATACTGGACTGTGATGCTGATTTATCCCGCACGCCTCTTGTTGAATATTTTTTCGGTTTGGGAAGAATTCTTTTTTGCCAGCTTGATGTTACTGCCGGTTACAGGCGCGATCCGGTTATTGCGCGTCTGATAAATAATTTGCTTTCCTATACATTGAATTCCAGACCCAGATATTTTATTCCGGCAGGCTATGTGGGAGGAAAACGCGGCAATGTGCTTATGGAAAAACTTGGTGTCAGTATACGGAAAATCGAAAAAGAGTCAGATCTGGACGGAATACATACTATTATCGTCGGGGAAGCGCCATATCCCATTTCCGCCAAAACTATTCGAGAATCGGTAAGAGACGGTATTATGGCATTATCCTTGCCTAAGAACAGCGAGGAATTGTCTGAGTTTGATATTCCTGTTAAATTAAAACCGGGAAAGACAAAAATTACCAGAATTAGCTACCAGGAAAGTCCGGTAATTGCGGAATGTACAGGGCTTGGTAATTCTGACTTTTATTTTAATACACCGGTGGAATTGAATATTTTTGAAACAGGCTCTGATAAAACAGTTCAAAATCTGGATGCAGTGCTGCGTAAAATTTCTATCGGCAAAGGAGGTTTTATTTTTTTACAGATTAGTCCTGAATATTTTTACGGCAGATATGGCGAAGACAAAGCCTGCAGGATTATATCTGTTCTGCTTACAAGCCTTGGTGTTGAAATAAAAACCAGCGGCATGTTCGGGAGAAACATACTTGAACAAATCAACCTGACCGGTAAAGAAGCCTTTTTTTCTATTGATCCTTATGGTAAAGGAAATGAAAACAGCTGGGAAAAAAATACTTTTCACGATAACCAATGGGAAAAGATTAAAATCAGCAGTTCTTGGGAAAAACAAGATATTACTAATGAAAACCTTTGTTATAAAAGTGAATCCCAGCCAACGCCCTATGACGGCGACGCCTGGTATAGAATACATGTGAATATTTCACACTCCTATCACGATAAAGAACTTTTTTTGGTTATGGGAACTGTTGACGACTTTGATTGGACTTACTTTAATGGAGTGCAGATTGGGCATACCGGAGAAGAAACAAAAAATTATTGGTGTGCAGCACGGAAATATAAATTGCCTAAGGAATTAATCAGATATAATAACGATAATGTAATTGCAATAAGGGTTAAGGACTTAGGCGGTGATGGCGGTATTACTGCTGATGCTGTAATTACCTGGGAAGGCGCCAAGGCAGAGCTGTTTTATCCCCGGCCATCAAGATTTCTTTTTGATTTTGATCCAAACAGATGGCGACAGTGGTAAATAAATAGGACTTTCCTTTTTCAACTTTAACCCATTATACCCCTTTCCCTGTCAAAATTCAATCTTCCAACTA
>DNNS01000636.1 GCA_003497555.1 Spirochaetia bacterium | reverse complement strand
CGAGTACCCAAGAAAAAAAATTAACATAAATATAGCAGGGAGTCATCATGTTTCAGAGAAACATCCGAAACCATGAAAATGACACGCTGCGATAAGGCCTATAATCCACCGCCCTCGTTGAGGGCAATGGATTATTTTTTGTCTTACAAATAAATTTTCCAAGGAGTTAATATGTCATTAAAAAAAATTATTTTATTAATCATGGCTATACCGGGTATTTTCAGTATAACAGTATGGTCGGCTGACGCTGAAAAAATATTGCTTTTTTATGATGATTTCGGACTGGCAGCCAAATCGCCGCATCTGGTGCAGGGTGAACATCTTGCATCCTGGAGCGGAAAATCATCTCCAGAGTACAGTGTTGCTCATCATAAGGAAAAAATTATTGTTGAATACCGGGAACTGGATCCGGCCGGGCAATATGAACTGGCAATTACTTTTCTTTCTACTTCTGAACGCATACAAAAACTTACGGCAAATGATGAAGTGATATATGATAATGTAGTCCTGCCGTCGCAACCCGCAGTAACGAATATTATTTTGCCTTCAGGAATCGCCAAGGGCGGCATGCTCAGACTGGAATTTATAAATATCAAGGGAGTAAATACCGTTATTGCCGAACTTTCGCTTTTATCAATAGGTGCCCAAATTGGCAGAACCGATCAGCAGACCGCTGCAGTTTCAGATATAAAAATTTCCGGATCAGCTAATTCAGATTCTTCTGAAAAAAACCTGGAAATTATTTCTTCGCTTGATCAAAAACCGCAAAAAGCATTACTCCTGCTGCCAAAAAACGCAGAAAATGAAAAACGCCCGTTGCTGGTGGCGCTGCACTCCTGGGGAGGCAATTATCTGCAAAAAGTAAAAGCATACGGCGATATAGGACTGGAATACGGTTTTTATATACTCTGTCCTGATTATCGCGGACCAAACGGTCCTGCTGCCAAAGAGCCTCTCAAAACTACAGGGTCGAAATATGCGGTTCAGGATATTGCTGATGCAGTCGAATACATGAAGAAAAATTATTTGATTGATGAAAAACGAATTTATCTTGTTGGAGCTTCAGGAGGCGGGCATATGGCGCTTTTAATGGCTGGAAAACATCCTCACTTCTGGGCTGCAATCAGCGCCTGGTGCCCAATCAGCGATCTTGCAAAATGGTATGAACAGAATCCGCGATACAGGGAAAGTCTGATAACATGCTTGGGCGGCGCTCCGGGAACAAATTCTGCTGTTAATGAACAATACAGGGAGCGCTCCCCGATCCACTGGATTGATGCAGCCTGGAATATCCCGCTGCAGATTGTTCATGGAACACAAGACAATGTAGTTCCTGTTTCACAGTCGGAAGAGATTATGGAAAAAATGAGAACTCTTGGTTTTAAAAAAGCGGTTTTCGAACGCCGCTCTATCGGGCATACATTAAGCCCCAGAGATATGATCGACTTTGTGAAACAGCATAGAAAAGAGTAAGTGAAGCAGGCAAGGCAGCTCTGTAAGAGATAAATTTTTAAATCCGTCCATTCATATAATTAAACCTTGTATCAATATTCGCTGAGGCCAAAGCATATATTATTATCGCTCAAAGCCCTTACATCAAGTGCCGTGGGCAGTGTACCGATTTCAGCAAATGTGCGGACCTGAAACACTGCATAGCGCTTTTTGTCTTCAATGCCGCCTCCGTCAAAAATATTATGACTGATCTGATGTTCGTTTACTTTCAGCCATGTTGACGAGGAGTGTTCCTTGTAATACAGTGTATAGATATAATAACCGGATACTGAATCTTCAGGCACTATCATTTTTTGATGGACGTATGATTCATTGCCCAGTTTAACCGGCAGTGTTCCCTGCATAAGCACAATCTCGCTGCCTTCCCGGACTACATTCTCTCCAATCCATTTCGGATCTTTCACCCATTCCGCATCGTTGATTTTCTGGATAGCAAGTTTGTAATCCCAGCCTTTCTGGCCTGTCACCGTTAAAGACGCTTCTTCGCCCACCAGCGCCAGAACCGGTACTTCGCAAAAAAAAGGCGAGTGCTGCGGTGTGGCAGATATGTACTCTCCCAGCGGTTCGCGTTCTATTTTTCTTTTTATATAAAAAGTATTTCCGGTAACGGAATATCCGTGTCCTGCAAATTCGTTCGACAATATTTTCTCTGATAAAATAAACCTGTCGGTTATCACCGGATCGCCTATAAAGCCCGTAATATTATGGCCGGTACGAAAATTTATATAGTTTTCTACAGTGAAGCCGGCTCCCCGAGCCTGTTCCATAAAATCAATTACCTGCGGAAAAGCCTTGAATGCGTCGTGGGTTCCGTTTATCAGTATAAGCTTTGTTCCCTGGGCTTTCATATTGTTTATAAATTCCAGCGATCCGGCAGAGCGGTTGTCCGCATAAACGCGGTTTGTTGAACCAAACATGGCGAGAAGACTGAGATCTCTGCCCGGCATTCCGGATACCGGATCTCTCCAGGAAGACATCCATGAAAATTTATAACCGTTCAGATAACCTGCTGCGTACGCGAGATTCGGGTGGGTTGCCGGAGCAGTATCATAGCTCCACTGGCCGTTATAAAAAACACCGCATTCGGCGATGATGTATCTGATAGTAAACGCATTACTGCGTTCCGGCGCGCCTGCGTACAGCATTGGACCATACGCGCCGCGGGAGAATCCGGATGCAACAATGCTGTGCTTGTCTGCTCCCAGGTAATTTGCCGCTGCATTCAAAAGTAATTTTACATTGGTGTACAGGGAAAGATTGCCGCAATATGTAGCCATGCTGCCGCCGCCGTTATAAAGTATGGTGATTGCAGATCCAATGCCTGCATTTACCAGATTACCCATAACTTTGCAGTAAGACCGTGTTTCTGTCAGGCGGAACGCATCTTCGTTTAGATCGTAATACGAATGAAACAAAACCGGATATTTTACTGCGGGAGCCGTATCCCAGTAGGGAGGCAGAATAACCGTTGCAAGGCTATAAACGGTTCCACTGCCGATCAGCAGGCCGTTTATATGCTGGAACGCCGGAACTCCTTCAGTCAATAATACATCGCTATTTGTACCGGTATTGCAGATAAAAATAATCGGATATCCGGTGTTTTTTATGACTGAATCGGCTATCTCAAGCGCCTGGGTATCTCCTACTTTTAAAAGCGAATAGTTTTCTCCGATATATTGTTCGTACGAGGGTACTCGCGCCAATGGATCATCAGCAATCATTGCATAATTTTCGGTATTATACATATATGGAGAATCGTGATTGGTATCAAATACATTGTCTATATAAACTACATTGCCGTTTGCATCCAAATCCTGTTCTTTTATGCCGTCACTTGCGCCGTATCGTACACCTCCGCGCCCGCTGTTCAAAGACTGATCCCAGTGTGTAACAATTGGAAAATCATTCTGCCATACAGTAGTGATAGCCACAAATTTACCATTTGCGCTTAAATTGTTATGTTTTACCTTTCCGCCTGCAACATCTATCTCGGTCGGATTATAATAAACCAGAGAATCGCTGCTTTTACAGGCTATTTTAATACTTTCTGCCGGTATCCCCTGTAACACTTCTTTCTTTACGGCAAGTTCAATTGATGTACCGCTTGTTTTTTCTATAAAAACACTGATGGGAATGTTTCTTTCAGGAATAAAAACATGAAATGCTCCAATTACAGGTTGAATTATCATTGAGATTTGTAATAAAAAAATCAATAGTAAAAAATTTCTGTTCATATTCGCTCCTTTCTGCTTATCTGCTAAGCGCAGAATAGCAGATAAATCCATTATAATACATGTTTATAATTCTGTCAAGAGTTTTTATAAAAAAAAAATTATAATGATGAAAAAATAGTGAAAATAAAATAAGGAAATACCATATTTTATACTGTTAACGGCTGGTGATTCAGACGCGAGGTTCTGCTATACTAGTTCCAGGTACAGGACAAGGATTAATTATCCAGCGCCTTTGTTCTTTAATTTGCGGAAGAGTTATACGATCATTAATAAATTCAACTGCCTTGCTGCCCATTTCTTCCCGGCGCGGATCAATGCTTGCGCAGTGTATACCGGCATTATTAGAAAGATTGATATTGTCAAAACCGATAACCGATATATCTCCTGGAATACTAATTCCTGAAAAGGAGAGATAATTTACCAGATCCGAGCACTTGTGATCATTAAAACAGAAAATACCGGTAATTTGTTCCTGCGTAATAAACAGGGCCAGATCTTTTTTCCGGTAATTTTTTATCGGTTCTTCAAGTGAAATATTCCATTCCTGTTTTACCGGAATATTGTTTTCCTGCAAAGCGCTGCAATATCCCCGGTATCTGTCAGTCACAATGTCGGTTCGATCAGATGGATCTGACACCGTATCCATGAAAAAAGCAATGCGCCGGTGCCCGTTTTTTATCAGTTCGGCAGCAGCGAGATATCCGCCCCTGAAGTTATCAACGATTACCGCATCAGTAAAAGCTCCGGGAAATTCACTGTCAATCGTCACAATGCAGGTACCCATTTCGGAAGCGGTTTTAACAAGTGCATTGTTGGTAAAACAGGAAGGAAGGCGCATGATAATGCCTGCTGCCCTGTAATATCCGACAAAATTTTCCAGGTAATGTTCAATTTTTTTTGTAGACCATGAAAGATTCTGAATTATAAGATTATAATTGTTTTTAAAAGCAGCTGCTTCTATTGACATGAGCACCCTGTCAAAATAATAGATATTGTTTTTATCAATACCGGGTAAAATTACACCTATAATATTGTTTTTTACCAGATACTTTCTGCATATATCAATATCATTAATGTATACGCCTTTTTTTTCGACAGATACGAGTATTCCCTCTCCGGCGAGTTCACCGATGGCGCGCATAACAGTGATTTGATTGGTGTGCAGTTTAAACGCGAGTTCGCGGATGGAAGGTAATTTGCCGCCTTTTTTTCTTTGTGCGCCAATAATCTCATTTTCGATAATTTTTCTTTTTATAGCCTTGTAGGTAACCGGAATGTGTTCAGCAGACCCCGGAATTTCAGAAAAGATATTAAACATTTTTGAAAGTGTTGATCTTGTATTTGTTAAAACAAGTTTAAGATGCAATAAGTATAATTAAAAAATACAATTTTAGCAAGTTTAATGGGGTCCGAATTTATTTCAAGGGTAGGGTAAACGCGCACTTTTAAAAGAGGCTTTTTTCTATAATAATAGAAATATATTCGCACGGTGGGAGAAAAAAAGAGTATGCGCCATGTTATCAAGTATTTTCTGCTGATTCTTTGGGACAGATATCCGGATCGTAATTGGTTTTAGCGGCTGCGTTTTTTTCTGAATTCCCTGGGGGAACATTGATATTCTTTTTTAAAAAGGCTGCAAAAATAGCTTGTACTGCTGAAACCAATCCTGCCTGCGATATTGGTAACAGGATAATTTGAATGCTCCAGAAGCAGGCAGCTTCTTTCCAGCCGTTTTTTATTGATAAAATCCGATGGCGACATGGAGAAATATTTTTTAAATGAACGAGATACGTGGCTTGCGGTCATTCCGGTTGCAAAAACAAGAGCTGCTATGCTTATGTCGTTTTCGATATTTTTTTCAACATACTGAATTGCATCCCTGAGCCATTGCGGCAAACACAGTGTCTCCGGTGCAGCCGCTGAAATTATATAATTAATAAAAAAATCCAGTAAAAAACGCATTAACACAAGCTGGCTGAACGATGAATGCTGATGCCGCCAGAGAAAGGCAACCGAATCCTCGAAAACTTCCTGTTGTCCGGGGCCTATCCTGATAATCGGCGTGTTATTTTGCCTGATAAACGCTGCGAGCTGTTTTTCATGCCGGGAGTTTTTTGCCATTTGTTTCAGAAATTCAGAGGGAAAATTGATGATGATCTGTTCGAATTCGCTTCCGTGTGTTGAATAGGTATCGGCCGAGCGAAGAAATGTCAGGTGCCCTTTTTCCTGAAGGTGTTCGATTCCGTTGATAGTATGAGTTATTTTCCCGGATAGTACATATAACAATTCATGAAAACCCGGACGAACGCACCGGGAGCTTTGTATGTTTTCTTTGGTACTAAAAAGAATGATTGAATAATTATTTTCACTATCGGGCCTTGATTGGTTTTCCATAATAAACATATTATACAGTATGTTTTTACCGATGAATAGATTTGGATACGAATTTATTTCTTTGGCAAGCAAAACAACGCATAAATAAATTTTTAATAGACTATCGGAAATAAATTCTCACAGAAGGGAAAAAAGAGTATAAATTGCATTATCAAGTATTTTCTACAGATTAAATCATTATGCATATCAAAGAAAAAAATTGCTCATACTAAATTCGAAAAAATTTAAAACTTCCCAGTTTATAAGGTCAAATATTTTATAATATTTATCAATCCGCTTATAGAAAACAAGCTTCACATTATACTATAATAGCATCGTATACATTATGATTACTTTTATAAAGGATAAATTCATGAATACTTATCAAATTGTTACTCAAACAATGAACCGCGGGAAAACGCCGGGAGTAGTCTATCCCGAAGCAGCAGATATTCGTTTACTCCGAATCAGTCTGATTATTCTGTTTTTGGCATTCATGCTGCACTGTAATCTTTGTGCTGATAATCCGACACTGCAAAATAATCCGGAACTGAAAGCATTTGATCTTGTCAATGCCAACGGCTGCGAAGCTCGAATTTCCGGAGGAAAAGAAATCGGCTCCGGGGAAATAATCACCATTACCATACCTGATGGGCGTAAACCCCCGGCTGACAACAAGAGTCTTGTTAACTCGCTTGCATTACTGCAGCAAAGCGCTAAAACCGATATTCGTACGGGCGATACAATTAAAATATCATTCTGGGCGCGGGCCAGACCGGAAAACATAATTTACCTGCGGTTGTGGACATATCCCAGGGAAAAACAGAATAAATGGGGTATTTTGCATGAATTTAATACCAAGGTGACTGATGAATGGAAGGAATTTGCTGTTGTGAGAGATGTTGCCCTGGAAACCGTAGAGAATGGAAAAATTGATATTATTTTCGGATTCGGCCATCAGGCCGGCGATGTTGAATTAAAAAACATACGCCTGCTCAACTATGGCAAAAATCCCGAACCGTATCCAACAGTAGCTGTTGACTGGTTCGGCGGAACTCCCAATCCCGATACCTGGAGAGTGGCTGCTGAAAAACGAATCGAAGAAATCCGTATGGGAATTTTAAATGTACAGATAACGGATAAATCGGGGAATCCTGCTATCGGATCCCAAATCAGTATTCGTCAGCTTGGTCATGCGTTTAACTTCGGCGCGGCTGTTATTCCTGAATATCTTATCGGCCCTGATGCAGTACCATACAGCAATGAACTTAAAAAACATTTCAACTCCATCACTCCGGCAAACGATCTGAAGTGGAACAGAAAAAATCCGGATGCCGTTAATCCGGCAGCAGTACAGCTGCTGCAATGGATTAAGGAAAACGGTTTTTCAGGCGCATACGGGCATACGCTGTACTGGCCCAAGACACAGTTTACTCCGCCGAAATACCGGGATAAAAGCGAGTCTGAATTCCGGGATGCGGTACGCAAGCATGTCCGGCAATATGCACGCGAATTTAAAGGCGCTGTTGATGTGTGGGATGTTATCAATGAAGTGAAGTCGAGCGACAAGCCGGAATTGATGTGCGGGAAGAACAGTGAGTTTTTAATAGAAGTATTCAAGATAGCGCGGGAGGAAGATTCGGGCGCATTGCTGTCCTACAATGAAAATGAAATTCTTCGCTGGGATAACGGTTTGTCTGATCCGGGAAGGGAAAAATTTCTGCGTATTGTGCGCGAACTCAGAGAAGGAGGGGCGCCGATCAATCTAATTGGAATACAATCCCATATCTGGCAGCCGCTGACGCCCATAGGCAAAGTAATTGAAATCCTTGATGAAGTATATGCCAAAACAGGCCTGCAGGTACATATCACCGAATTTACTGCGGAATGCTCCGATGATGATCTGCATGGCGTTTATTGTTCTGATTTCCTTACCGCAGCCTTCAGTCATCCTGCAGTGCGGGGATTTACCTTGTGGTCATTCTGGGGCGGTGAGACAAATTCGCGGTATGTTCAGAACAAAGCCGAGTATATCCGCCGGGATTGGACCTACCGCCCGGCAATGACGCAATACGACCAGCTTGTATTCGGCAAATGGTGGAGCAGGAAAAGCGGTGTTTCCGGAGCGGATGGAACATTCCGCACCAGGGTTTTCCTTGGTGCTTACGAGATACAGGCAACCGGTGAAGGCAAAACAGCCGTGCAGACAGTACATGTATCAGCCGGCAAGGATACGCTTGTCAGGCTACAGCTTCAATAGGGGGACATCCATATGCAGGAAAATTTAAATAAATCTGATGCGTCCGGCGGTGCGATTGACCGGCTGCTGCTCAGGGATTTCAGGCCTGTTAGCAGATTGGTAGTGCCTGTTACGCAAGTGCCTAAAGCTAAATATCCCGTGATTGATATGCACTGCCACGGCAGACAGGGCAGCGGCGGGCGCGAACTACCTGCAGAGCATGATATACGCGCGTGGATAGCGGCAATGGATGCGGTGAATGTTGAAAAAAGTGTGGTACTTACCATGGCGAACGGCGAGCTTTTTAAAACAATTGCTGATCTTTGTGAAAAATTTTCAGAGCGGTTGTATCTTTTTTGCGGTTTTTACACTGCCGACTGGGAGAAACCTGATTTCCCAAAACGATCGATTGCTGATCTCAAAGCCTGTATCCGTAATGGTGCGAAAGGTATCGGAGAGATTGTGGATAAAGGATCGGGAATTTTGGCAGGCTCCGGTGATACCTGGAGCGGCCTTCATCTTTTTGATGAAAAATGTCAACCTGTTATGGATGCCTGCGCTGCTTTTAATATCCCGATCTCCCTCCATACCGGCGATCCGGTATGGAGTTACCTGGAGCCGGACGGTAGCAACGAAGCTGCATTTTCCGCACAGATCTACAACACCTACGGACAGGGCTTGCCCGGAATGAAAGAACAGCTTGAGTGGCAGGAAAAAATTCTTAACCTCTATCCGCGCAACCGTTTTATTCTCTGCCACCTGGGTAATCTTTCGCATGATCTCGCTGCGTTTGGAGCTCTGCTTGATGCGCACCCTGCTGTTTACGCTGATTTTTCAGGCCGCTTTACCGATCTGGCCAGGCAGCCGCGCCAGGCGCGTAATTTTTTCATCCGCTATCAGGATCGCCTGTTGTACGGCACGGATATGGGAACAGATCAGTCAATGTATAGTGAGACGTTCCGCGTACTCGAGACTGNNCCGGGAGGCGGAGGTTTTCAAGGCACAAAATATTCCAAGGGATGGAAAGGTTACGGACTTGATCTTCCGGATCAGGTATTAAAAAAAATATATAATACAAATGCTGCTGCGGTTATGAAATGAATCTCCGGCCGGCATAAAGAAAAACATTATGATTAAAAAGCCGAATATTGTGCTTCTATTTGCTGATCAGGAACGTTATGATTCCATAGCTGCCTGCGGCTATCCGCATATGATAACGCCGAATCTTGACCGCCTGGTGAAAGAAGGATGTACATTTGCCAGCGCCTATTCCCCAAATCCGGTCTGCATTCCAGCGCGCCATAATCTTCTTACCGGACTTACCACGCGCTATCACGGATACTTTGAAAATAATAAAGAACCCATGAACAAAGGCCTTCTCACCCTGCCGGAATTGCTTTCCGATCACGGTTATGTGACTCATGCAGCCGGGAAAATGCATTTTGTCCCGCCGCGCCGGCATTATGGCTTTGATCGCATGGAGCTTATGGAGGAAATTCCCGGCAGGCGCAATGACGACGATTACGCACTGTACCTTAAGGAGAACGGACTCGGGCACATTCTTAATATCCACGGCGTACGTAATCTGCTGTACATGCAGCCGCAGCGTTCGCTTATTCCACATCGTTATCACGGCACAACCTGGGTCGGCGATCGTTCGGTTGCCTTTATTGAAAATCATACCAGTGACCGTCCTTTTTTCCTCTGGTCGAGTTTTATTGCACCGCATCCGCCCTGGGATGTAGTTGATGAGTTTGCCGGTATTTACCGGGGCAGGGTTCTGCCGGAACCGATTGGATCTCCGGCAGAGCGATCTTCGTCAGAGTATAATGAAAAATATCTGCGGCGCATCCGGGAACTTTATTATGGCGCCATTACGCATGTTGATGAACAAATAGGCAGAATACTCCTCGCCCTTGAAAAACGCGGTATGCTTGACAATACCCTGGTTATTCATACCTCTGATCACGGCGAAATGCTTGGTGATCACGGACGTTTTCAGAAGGGTCTGCCGTATGAATCTTCTGCGCGTATACCTTTTATCGTCAGGTATCCCGCACGCCTGAGCGCCGGATCAACCATATATGAATTTGCGGATCTTAATGACGTGCTTCCGACTGCGCTTGATGCTGCAGGTATTCAATATCCGGGAAACCGGGAATTACCCGGAGGATCTCTGTTCCGAAACGATAAAAACCGTACTCTCCAGTATATGGAGCATCACTTTGAGGAGCATCGCTGGATAGCGGTCCGCGATGTGCGTTATAAATATATATATCATTACAGCGGCGGCAGAGAAACGCTGTTTGACCTGGCTGAGGATCCTGACGAATGTGTGAATATACTTGAAAGCGAATCACTCAGAGCAGGTACAGGAGATGTGCGGAACCGGTTACGCCGCGCCCTGCTGGAATGGGAAAAAAAATGGGGACTGCCGGGAAATATTATTAACGACGAATTCAGGGTGTTTGACGTTTCAGCGGATAATAATAAAACATGGAAACCGGCGCTGCAATATCATTACCCGATGTTTTCATTCCATGAGCCGGGTTTGTCTGCTGAAAATCGTCATGCCCGGTTTGAACGCGAGATTTATGATGCGAGTCGGGATGAACTTCCTGACCTGTGCGATCTTGATCTTGCAAAATGGGAGCATCTTCTGCCGCCGGGATTTACCGAACGGGCAGCAGCCGGTAAATCCCGGCAGGACTAAAAAATGCCGGATAAAAAAAAATGGTACATGTGGGCGCTTTTTCTGCCCGCGCATTTTTTTGCCACGTATCAATCAACAATTATATCTGTGGCCGGGGCGGAAATAACCGGCTGGTATGGAATCTCCGGTGCAGTTGCCGGAATTCTTGCAGGGGCATACTTTTTTGCGTATGCTGTCATGCAAATTCCAAATGGTATTTTGACCGACAGATTCGGGCCGCGCCGGCTGGCGGCATTCGGTGGTATTATCCTGGGGCTTGCTGCAATTATATTTACGTTCCCCGTTGGCCTCGGGAACACAACTCTGCTGCGTTTCTTAACCGGTTTCGGCGCATCATTCGGTTTTATTGCGATTATGAGATGGCAGAGTAACTGGTTTTCCAGGGCGCAATTCCCGGTGGTTTCCGGATTAACAGCTTTTATCGGAAATCTTGGAGTGATTTTCGGTAGCGGCCCATCCGTATATCTGAATGAAACAATCGGCTGGAAAAATCTCCAGATTGTACTTGGATCCATATGCGTCATCAGTTCGATTCTTGTTTTTTTCAGAGTGAAAGATCATCCGGATAAATCGTCTGCAGGCGCTCCGTATCCGATCTTCCGCGCCTTTCGCACTTTATTTGCCGACAAACGCAGTTATCTGTCTGCAGGTGCGTTCGGCGCTTCCTTCGGCATGTATACGGTTTTGTCGTCGCTCTGGGGAGCGTTTTTTTTTATTCATGTATACGGCCTTTCCAGCTGCGAGGCTGCGAGCTATCTGGTCTTTCTGCCGGCCGGTGTGGCGCTCGGAAGCCTTGCCAGCGGTTTTATGGCAAGACTTTTTAAAGGAGAACAACGCGCCGTTCTTGTACTTCTTTCGCTTGCCAATGCCGGATGGGGAATTTTAATATTTCTCAGAATTCACAATGCCATGCTCTGGATCTACCGTCCGTTTTTTCTGCTGATAGGTTTGTGCGGCGCATCCAGTCTTCTCGTGTATACGACGGTAAGTAATTACACCCCCAGGGAGATGCGCGGCGCTGCAATAGCTTTTACCGGTTTTGGCGGATTGTTCATTGCTTCGATTTTACAGCCCCTGTGCGGTATGATGCTTGATCGCAGTCTTCAGCAAACAATCGGCGGAATAATAAAATATTCATTTTCCGCATATCAAAAAATATTTATTATGCTCTTTCTTATTAATTGCGCAGGAGTATTTTCCTACTGGCTGGTAATAAAAAAGACAGGGTTGATGCATAATACTTGTTAGGAGTTTTCTCGGTTATTGTTTAAAAAGAGAATATCCGCAAGCAAGGGGTGGGGTTATTAATCATGATAAAAGATCCGGTTTTCCGATTATATAATGTTCTTGATTATCATGAATTACTTGCGATGATCGGGCAGGAAGTCGCCTTGATTAACGGCAAATATTATCAAAAAAATAAATTTCATTCGTTAGGGATTGGCGGATATTACAATGAATGGCATGGCTTCCAGTATCATAATTATGATTTTTTTGAATTATTCATTTTAATAGAGGGCGCCGCTCAACTTGTCACGGCAACCGAAACCAGAAAACTGGAACAGGGCGATATATTTTTTTTGAAAAGTGATCAGAAAATAAATATCCAACCCGGCAGACAGAGATGCAGGAGAGTAAGCATTGTCTTTACCCCCGATATCTATAATATATTGCCAAAATCAGCCGATGGTTCCATACTTGTTAAATGCGTGCCATTCCTGGAGCCGTTTATTCGGTGCGATGCGCGCTATCAGAATATTTTACATGTTGATGCTATAGCTTTGAAACGGATATTACTGCCTTGTTTTCAGATTATCCATTATTTTAATTGTGCCAAGCCAAGAAAGGAGTTGGTGCTTCTGTTTCTGACCTCACTACTGCAAATCCTGCAGGAAGAATATCTTGTGTCCGTACCGGCACTGCAAAGGGAATATGACATTTTCAGGGATATTTTTGATTTTATCGAAGATCATCTGGATCACGATATTAAAATATCGGATTTAGCCGGTAAATTACAGATTACCGGTAATTATCTTTCTGCTAAATTCAAAAAAACGTTTAAAATATCACTGATTAACTATATTACAACACGAAGGATTGTAAAAGCCAAAATACTGTTGAAAAATACCGATTTTCCTATAACACATATTTCGCACAGTATCGGTTTTAACGATTCTGCCTATTTTGCAAAAACATTCAAGAATATGGCAGGGATAACTCCGCGCGCTTACCGGGACGGTAATTTTGAATTATAAAATCACAAAATGAAAATAGTTCATATCAAACCCTAAACTATATTCATGCGATATAATAATTTTTTTTCTATAATAAATATACTAAAGATTACAGAGCGATGATAACGTTTACATTTAATTGGCAATATTGTTTGGAGGTGTTATGGAAATAATGAATTTTTTTTCCAAGCTAAGTATTGTTTACATTTTAACCGCTATGCAATTTAATTTTTGCGCTATTTACTACATTGATGCTGAATATGGAAAAGACGAATGGAATGGGAAATTCAGCGCCTGGCAATCAGACAATAATGGACCATGGCAGACTCTATCAAAAGTCAATGGAACGGTTTTATCCCCTGGCGACTTTGTTTTATTAAAAAGTGGAAATATCTGGCGCGAAAAACTTATATTGCAAAGCGGCGATAGTACAGGATATATAACTTATAGTTCTTACGGTAATGGCGGTAAACCCCAGATCAGACGTTCTATTTTAGCAAACAATGAATCACAGTGGATCAACATCAACGGAAATATCTGGGAACTGGATGCAGAATTCCCGTTAAATAGCGATGTTGCATTTATTTCATTCAATAATAACAGTCAAATCGGGGTAAAGGTCTGGGAAGCAAGCAATCTTGATACACAGAATGAATTCTGGACTGATGAAACCAATAATAACAGAACAAAAATTTATTCTGCAGCCAATCCGGCAGCGCTTTTTAACGATATCGAAGTAATTATTCATGAAGAGGGAATCAGGGGAAATGCTAAAACGGCTTATGTAATACTTGAAAATCTGCATGTATGTTATTGCGGCTGGTCTGGAATTGAATTGTCCGATGAAACGCACGATGTTATAATCCGTAACTGCGACGTTTCGTATATCGGCGGAGGGCATCAGAATGGATCGGTTAATGTCAGAAACGGAAACGGTATAAATACCCAGGTTAGAGCGCATGATATTGTTGTCGAAGGATGCCGAATAAAGGAATGTTATGATTCAGGAATCGCTTTACAGGGATACTGGGCCGGGGGGTTAGAAGTAAATAATATCTACATTCATCATAACATAATACGTAATTGCGAATACAGTTTTGAATTCTGGGGAGCTGCCACTAACTCATTTATTCATGACATTTTTTTTGAAAATAATACCTGTGTATATGCCGGTTACGGCTGGTCGCATACCCAAAGGCCTGACCCCAAAGGAACACATATACAAAATTGGCGTTTTAACGGAGAAACCGCGCGAATTAATATCAGAAATAATATTTTTTATGAAGCGCAGGAAACATTAATCAGAACCGGTTGCAAAACCGGTACCAAACCAGGAATTTGTTATAATAATAATGTTTTTTTTAAAACAACCGGAGATATTGCACCGTATGCATGGCTATGGATTTATAATGGAATAACATATGATTATCTGCTCAATGAATCATCTGACTGGCAAATAGAAACCGGCTGGGACCGGGATTCAATATTTACAGATCCGAAAATGGCCGATGCTGAAAATGAAAATTACCGTTTACTGGATACTTCTCTCTGTAAAAACCGGGGGAGCGACACTGGATATTTATGGGATATCAATGCTACCTGTATTTATCGGGATATAGCTTATGATCTTGGAGCTTATGAATATATTAACTGGCGGGGAACTAAAAATACTTTTATAGATAATTTTGATAACCGAAAATGGAACATTAGTGATTATAACCCGAATTTCTGGAATTATGTAACGGATAATTCGGCAGTGAAAGAAATTAAAGAAGAAAACGGTTTTCTTTTTTTTCACAATTTTGGAACAGATGCTGCTGCAAATCTTCAAAGTTATATTCGGAGAAACATTAATCCGGATCTTGATTTTTTCACTAATCCTTTGTTGTTTACAGTCAAAGGTTTAAATATAAAAACCGAAAATATGGATCCTGCACAGGCAGTTACCTGGATTCTTTTCCCGTCTGAAACAAAAGATAGTTATAATTGTAATGATGCCTTGCGCGTGGAAATAAAAGGGGATATGAGTTATTCACTGGCAAAAAAAGTAAATACCAGCGCCAGCGGGGTTTATACTATTTTAAATTCCGGAAACCTGCAGTCATTACCGGTTGACATAAGCTTGTCTATTGATAGTAAAGGTTATCTGCTGAATTTTATATCAGATGATGAAATTATCAGCGCCAGCGGTAATCATGGTATCTCTGCAGCCGACTGGAATTCGGATGGATCAGCCTTATTTCTGCAGACCAGAAGAGCAACATATACCGGCGATATGAAAGTATATATGGACAGTATTGAGTCAGTAAAACTGCTGACAGACGATTTTGGCAATAACATTGTATGTAATAGCGCCTATGAAACAAATTTCTGGTATGCTTCAATCCCTACTGCCAGCAGAAATATCAGGGAAACAGGCAGTTTTGTGATTTTAAGCAATTTTGGTCCTGATGTTCAGATAAATCAACTGCGTTCCCCTCTGCTGCCGGATATAAATTTTTTTAACAGTACAACACAGGTGGTTGTTGACGGCATCAGCATGAGCGGTTCGGCGCTTTCCAATATGCGCATGTTGTTTATTTCTATTTTATCAGAAGAAAATTCTTCTTATAACGCAGATGATAAAATACGGGTTGATATCTACGGAAATAATATGGTAAAATTGTATATGAAAGTAAATGGACCGGGGGCTGTTCTTGCCGCTGCCGACACGCTGCCTGCACTCCCTCATAAAATCGTCTGCCGGATTGATAAAAAATATTATGACATCACCTTTTATTGCAACGATATAACCAGAACTTTTTCCGGCGAACACGGAATTACCGTTGCCGACTGGGGGCTGCCTGGATCTCTCATGACCGGCGACAGCTGTTTTTCGCTGGAATCAAAACGCGGAGATACCAGCGGCAATACGGCCGAGGTTAAAATTAACAGTGTATCTTTTTCAAGAGAATATAAATAGATAATTGAAAACGTTTACTGATTTTTGTGGTTTAATATACGATATGCAGATGGAGTAATATTAAATTTTTCTTTAAAAAGCCGGTTAAAATATTCACGGGAATTGTAGCCGATAGTTATTAATATTTCCAGAACCGTCATATTGGTATTTTTTAAAAATTCCACCGCTTGGTCAAGCCTGATATCGTTTAAATACTCGGAAAAGGTTTTTCCGAATTTTTTTTTAAACAGTGTAAGAAAATATGTATAATTTAAATTTAAATTAAAGGATATTTTTTTTGCCAGGTTTTCTTCATCATATTTTGTCATAATATAATTTTGGACTTGGTTGGTAAAATGGAACTCATCAGGCCGGGATGGTATGTAAGATTTTTTTAAAGATGAAATTCGCTCGATCAGCTGGGGGGATATTAAAATCTGTTTGCCTTGATTTTCACGCTGCCGAATAATATCAACCAGCAGACGAAGCCCTATTTCTGTTGCCAGGCGGAGTTTTTGATCAATAGTAGTAATAAAATTGTATCCATAGGTATTAAAATAAAAATGCATATTTCCAAATCCGGTAATGGCGATTGATTTTGGTATATAGTATTCCGTATTTTTTTCAAGGAATTGGGCAAATTGAAACGCTTCAAAATCGTTACTGAACATTATCGCGTCAATCGAATCAAGAGAGTATAAAATTTTTTTAAAATCATGCTCCAGCTTTCGTTTTTCAGAAATATTTTTATCGAAGGAAGAATATTTATCCTGTTTTTCAAACAAATGTACTTTTTGAGAATTATTGCCGTATTTTTGTTTGCATGTAAGATATGCTGCTCGCCGTTTTTTAATATAGCAAAGGTCTTTGGATGCATAAAAAACTATTTCCGAATGCCCTTCCGAGAGCAGATGTTTATATAACAATTCTACAGATTGTTTTTCATCAAGAATAACACAGGTGTTTTCAGGAACACGCTGGTTAAATAAATAAAGACAGGGTTTTGTTTTTTCAATATATTCAAGATTTTTTTCCGGCTCTGCCTTGCGCAGTCTGTCATTATAAATAATAATAATACCGTCATAATTTTGATATGATTTATTTATTATAAATTTTTTAAAAACCCTGACGGATTCAATCAGATCAAGTTTAATATTAAAGCGCCGTGAAAAATCGAGCATGTTCTGGATAACGATAAAACTATTATTTAAAAATCCGGATGTATACAGTTCATCAATATCCGGCAGAATATGAATAAAACACAACTGCAATTATTTCTCCCAAAAAATAAACAAGATTTTCTTCTTTAAACACTGAATTATTATACCCATTTTCCGGTTTTATTCTTCAACAGTATCCACTCAGATTGTAAAAAAATTAAAATTTTAAAAAAATAA
>DNNS01000726.1 GCA_003497555.1 Spirochaetia bacterium | reverse complement strand
ATTCCCTGCGCGACAATTGACGCCTTCGATTCGGGAGATTTTATTTCCTCAACGGAAAGTTTGATTTCCGATTTCGGATCGATTTTAAGCTTTCGAATTAAAATGCTTTTCAATTCTTTTCTAAGATCTTCTATTCCCGATCCCCCCCGGCCGATTATTAATCCCGGACGAGAAGAAAAAACAATGACATTGGCCGAATTGGCCGATCTTTCAATCTCAATTCCGCCCAGTCCCGATTTCTTGAGCTTATTTTGCAAAAATTCCCGGATAATGAAATCCTCGCGGAGAAATTCCTGATATTTACTTTTGCTGAACCAGCGGGATTTCCAATTTTTATTGATTCCCAAACGGAATGCCACNNCATTTTAACATATTAACATTTTAACAATCGAATTTTTGAATTTTGTTAATATGCTAACATGCTGATATGTTAATATGTTTTAAATGCTCTTCCTTCTGAAAACTTTTTTAAGATTGCCGGCCGCTTGGCGCGTGAAGTTTTTGTTCTTTGATTTTGACGAGCTGTCATGGGGTTTCTGAATCAAAGATTTCTTTTCTTTATATTCTTCGCCCATCTTTTCTTCGCGCTCAACAACGGATTTCTCAATTCCGCTTTCCGGCAAATTCCGCGCGGTTTCCTTGGGCTCGCCTTCTTTTTCTTTGCGGGTTTTTTTGATCTTTCCGGATCCTTCTTTAATTTCCCCGAGTACCAATTTGATAGAACTCGTTCTTTTTAAAATAGGGGTCGCCCGGCCCATGGCTCTGGGCAGCCATCTTTTCAGACTCGGTCCTCCATCAACCAACAGGCTCTTTATGTAAAGATTCTCTTGGTTGATGCTGAAATTATGCTTGGCGTTGGCAATAGCCGAATTTAAAAGCTTCAAAATAATCGGCGCCGGTTTCTTGACCAAAAAAGTGAGCTGGTTTTTCGCTTGCTCCGCCTTCATCCCTTTCACTAAAACGGCCACTTGCCTGGCTTTTCTGGGTGAAATTCTTAAATTGTTTAAAGTCGCTTTGATTTCCATAAAATTATCCCGCGATCAGATTTTTTACTTTTGAGCCGGAGCCGGAGCAGCCGCGCTTGATTGCTGCGCCGCCAAAGCTTTCTGCTGTTCCAATTCTTTTTGCATCTTTCCGCCGTGCCTGACGAATTTTCTGGTTAACGAGAATTCGCCCAATTTATGGCCAACCATTTCTTCCGTGGCAAAAACCGGTATGTGTTCGCGGCCGTTGTGGACGCCGAAAGTAAATCCAACCATCTCCGGAGTTATCGCCGAGGATCGAGACCAAGTCTTGATAATCGTTTTATCTCCGGGCCTCAAAGCGGCTATCTTTTTCAATAGTTTCGGATCTACAAACGGGCCTTTTTTAAGACTTCTTGACATGTTTTCATTTTAACATTTCAACATATTAACATTTTAACAATCTGAAATCCGAATTCTGTTAATATGCTAATAAGCTAATATGATTTATTTCCTTCTGCTCACTATGAATTTACTGCTCCATTTCTTCTTTTTTCGGGTCTTTACTCCTCTGGCCAATTTGCCCCACGGAGTCTTGGGGCCTTTCCTTAAGCCGATTGGCGCTTTGCCTTCGCCTCCGCCGTGCGGATGATCAACCGGATTCATGGCAACTCCGCGGACTTTAGGCCTTCTTCCCATCCAGCGTTTTCTGCCCGCTTTACCGATCTGCTGATTCTCATGCTCCTTATTGCCGATAGTGCCAATAGTTGCCTGACATTTTGCTAAAATCAGACGAATTTCACTGGAGGGGAGCTGTATGGATATATATTTTCCATCACGTGAAATTATTTTTGCCGCAACACCGGCAGCACGGGCGATCTGTCCTCCTCTGCCGGGTTTAAGTTCAATATTATGAATGAATGTACCAAGAGGTATTTTTTCAAGAGGTAAAGTGTTTCCAGTCGCAACCGGAGCATTTTCTCCACTGGTTATTTCCTGTCCAATAGTGATTCCATCAGGAGCTAAAATATATCGTTTTTCACCATCAGCGTATAAAACAAGTGCAATGTTGGCGTTACGGTTCGGGTCATATTCTATTGCTTTAATTGTACCTGAAATATTGAATTTATCGCGTCTGAAATCAATTATACGGTATTTTCTCTTGGCGCCCCCCCCCCTTCTTCGTATTGTTATCCGGCCTTTACTGTCCCGGCAGGATATTCGTTTTTTACCATAGCATAATGTTTTTTCTGGTTTTTTTCCTGTTAATTCACTGCTATCAAGCAGAATTGTTCCTCTCTGGGACGCTGTAACAGGTTTATATATTTTAATGCTCATGATTTGTCCTTTTACAGTTCCATCTCTGTTATTTTCTGGTCTTTTTTAAGGCGCACAACAGCTTTTTTGTAGGACGAGGTAAAACCGATTGATTGCATTCGTCTCCGTTTTTTTTTCGGTTTGGCATTAATGACCGTACAAGTAATCGGATCTACATTAAAAATTTCTTTAATGGCCTTTTTAATCATCTCTTTATTAGCCATGCAATGTACTTTAAAAACGTATTCCTGTTTTTTATCTTTAAGAAAAGTAGATTTTTCGGAAAGAACAGGAGATATTATAACAGAATCACTGTTCATTTTTTTACCTCCGCCGTTTTTCCGGAATATCTTGAATTCAGTATTTCGGCCGCGCTTTTAGTTAAAATTACTTCATGAGCATAAAAAAGCTCAGGTAAACTGATTGCATCTACATTATAAGTTTTCAGCCATGGAATATTACCTGCGGATTTAATGATCTTTTCATAACTGCTGTTCCCATGCGAAGAAATAATAAATACTACTTTTTTTGATGCAGAAAAAGAGCTGAAAATAGCAGATAATTTTTTTGTTTTATATTCTGTTAATGTAAAATCTTCTATTACCTTTAATTTATTGTTTTTAAGAAAATCGGAAAATACGGAAAAAATAGCCTGTTGTTTGATTTTTTTTGGTATTACGTAACTGTAATCTCTGGGTTGCGGGCCAAAAGTTATTGCTCCTCCGACCCACAAGGCTGATTTATTCATACCAGCCCGGGCACGTCCTGTACCTTTTTGTCTCCAGGGTTTTCTGGTAGTACCGTGCACTGCAGTAATATTTTTAACCGAGTGAGTTCCCTGCCGGCGATTAGCCAGTTGATTTTTTACTGTCTCGTAAATTGAATTGGTATTAACATCAGTGTTAAAAACCACACTGTCAAGATTAATTTTTTCTATTTCTTTTCCTTCTACATTAAAAACCGAATGTAACATTATTTTAACCTTTGTTTGGCTGCTTTTTTGAGAAATACGATTCCATTTGTTGGCCCCGGAACTGACCCTTTTAAGAGAATAATATTGTTCTGTTTGTCTATTTCAATGATTTTTAAATTTTGAACTGTTTTTACTGCGTTTCCCATGCGTCCCGGCATTTTTTTATTTTTCCAGATTCGTCCCGGGAAAGTATTATTTCCTGCTGAGCCTAAACGCCGGTGAAAATTTGAACCGTGTGTATCCGGTCCGCCTTTAAATCCATATTTTTTCATTACACCCTGAAAACCCTTTCCCTTGGATACTGCCTGGACATCAATAAAGGCATCTTTTTCAAATATTTCCAGTGTTAAAAACTGTCCGATTTTAAATTCGTCAGCTCCTTGGTTTAATCTGAATTCCTTTATATGCATAGGAACGTTTATTTTTAACTTTTCGAATTTTGCTTTTTCAGGCTTAATCAGTCGGCTTTTTTTCTTTTCTTCAAAACCAAGCTGCAAGGAGTTGTATCCATTTTTTCCGCTGGTTTTAATATCTGTAACAACACATGGTCCGCTCTTGACCACAGTTACAGCCACTGTGTTGCCGCTGTGATCAAATACTGTAGTCATTCCGATTTTTTTTCCGATTAAACCAATCATGTTTCAGCCTTTATTGTTTTATCTGTATATCAACACCCGAGGGCAGCTCGATATTCCTAAGGGAATTTATAGTTTCATTTGTAGTGTCAAATATATCAATCAGTCTTTTGTATGTCCTCATTTCAAATTGTTCCCGTGCCGTAATATGCACGTGCGGAGATCGCAGGACAGTAATTCTCCGAATTTTTGTCGGTAATGGAATCGGGCCTGAAATTTTTGCACCGCTCCTTCTGGCTGAATTAACTATAGTCTGCGCTGACATATCGATAATTTTACTATCAAATGATTTTAATTTAATTCGGATACGCTGTCCTGTTGTTTGTCCCATGTTTATTCCGTTTTATTCAATAATTTCCACTACTACTCCGGCACCGACGGTTTTACCGCCTTCGCGAATAGCAAATTTAAGACCTTTATCCATGGCGATTGTCGAGATTAAAGTAACTTCCATGGTGATGTTATCGCCGGGCATTACCATTTCAGTGCCGTCTGGCAGTTTGATTTCTCCGGTAACATCTGTAGTTCTGAAATAAAACTGCGGGCGATAACCATTGAAAAAGGGAGTATGCCGACCGCCTTCTTCTTTTTTCAATACATAGATTTCGCCTTTAAACTTTTTATGCGGAGTTATTGAACCAGGTTTGGCAAGAACCTGCCCGCGCTCAATATCTTCACGCTCAACACCGCGCAGCAGAACTCCTACGTTGTCGCCGGCTTGTGCGTCGTCAAGCGTTTTTCTGAACATTTCAAGACCGGTAATTACAACTTCTTTGGTAGGTTTGATACCTACAATTTCAATTTTATCGCTGACTTTAATTTTTCCCTGCTCACATCTTCCGGTAGCAACAGTTCCGCGGCCGGTAATGGTAAATACATCTTCAACCGGCATGAGAAAATCTTTTTCGACATCGCGTTTGGGTTCGGGGAAATAAGTGTCAAGAGCGCCAAGTAACTCAACTATACATTTGGTATTTTCAGTATCTGCTTTGCCGGCCTGCAGATCTTCAAGCGCCTTCATTGCCGAGCCCTTTACAAAAGGTATTTTATCACCCGGGTACTGGTATTTGCTTAATAATTCACGCACTTCCATTTCAACCAGATCAAGAAGTTCCGGATCGTCAACCATATCNNTCGCGGGTTTGCGGCATGGGTCCGTCTGCTGCAGATACAACTAAAACAGCTCCGTCCATTTGAGCCGCACCGGTTATCATGTTTTTAACGTAATCGGCGTGTCCAGGGCAGTCGACATGCGCATAATGCCGTTTTTCTGTCAGATATTCTACATGCTGGGTATTGATTGTAATTCCGCGCTCTTTTTCTTCAGGGGCATTATCAATCTGATCATACCTTTTGGCTTCAGCCATTCCTTTTGAAGCGCAATAAAAAGTAAGCGCAGCCGTTAATGTCGTTTTTCCATGGTCTACATGCCCGATTGTTCCTACATTGACATGCACTTTGTTTCTTTCGAATTTTTCTTTTGCCATTTTAATTCCTCCAAAAATAAATGAATTTTATTTATGTTTTTCCTTTGGATTTTTCGATGATTTTTTCTGCTATTGATTTGGGCACTTCGGCATAATTTAAAAATTCCATGGTAAAACTGGCGCGTCCCTGAGTATTACTGCGCAAATCAGTAGCATAGCCGAACATCTGGGCAAGAGGCACCTCGGCTTTAATTATTTTAGCATTGGCGCGATCTTCCATAGCCATAATTCTGCCGCGGCGGGAATTTAAATCGCTGATAACATCGCCCATGTAACTTTCAGGAGTTTCAACTTCTACTTTCATGATTGGCTCAAGAAGTA
>DNNS01000051.1 GCA_003497555.1 Spirochaetia bacterium | reverse complement strand
TATAAAAAATGCAACTATTGCCGTTACCTGTAAAAATGTCAGGCGTTTTACCGTCAATCTGGATTTGGCTGCGGGTATGCCGAAAAATCCGCAGGAAGTTCAAAAAAAAATTAAATTTTTCCAGATGCAAAGCGATGTAAGTTGTGATTTGATATTTATTTTTTTTAATAAGGAAATGCAGACAATTCCAGCTGTTAAAAAACTGAGAGGCGAGATAAATTATAAATTCTGATGAGTTAAATTTTTTGACGGTACGTTGAATGATAAAGCGGATATGGTTATAATTTAAAAAATAGGAAAAACATTGTATTCAGGATTGCATTGTCAAAAAAAATTATTATGAAAACCGCTTTCGAATCCCCTAAAAAACAGACGGATTGTTTTTTTTCATCTTATGATTTACCGTCAACAGAAAAAATTGAACAATTACGGACTGGAATGTTTTTTATCGAAAACGGCATATCGCATTTTACCAAAGAGTCCGGAATTCCCCTGTTTCCTTTTTATGATATTGTCGACAGCGGTAAAGCATCCATCGGGCCGCATATACATGATTTTTTTGAAATAGAACTGATTCTCGAAGGCGAGGGTGTGGAAACCATAGGCGGGCAGGATTATCCGGTTGCCAGAGGAAACGTTTTTTTTATTAATCATATTGTACAGCACCGGATCCGTAAAGCGCAGACACCGTTAAAACGCCTGATGGCGGCCTTTGCCCCTTCCCTGATAGACGGCATGTTCAGTACGCATTCGCCGCTTTCTGTTTTTACCTCGCATGTTTTAACCGAGCCTTTTTTTTCCCGCCCGAATAAAGAAAAAACAAATTTTATCCTGAATGAAAAAGCCCTGGCCAGAGTTTCAGTAATCTGGCTGCAGCTGATTAGGTCTTATTTTAACGGCAAACCGGAATACAGGGAATTTTTTATAAAAAATTATTTTTCTTCGCTGCTCAGCGCCCTGCTGGAGGAATACCTTGATGCCGGGATTGATAATAACGCAGGTAAAACTCCGCTGCAGCCGGTAATAAATTTTATTAATACCAATTTTCAAAAAACGATAAACATTGAAATGCTGGTTTCACTTGCCGGTCAGAGTAAAAGCGCTGTATATAAAAATTTTAAAAAACTAACCGGACATACCTTAACCGGTTATATCAATGCATTGAAAATAGAAAAATCCAGAGAATTGCTGTTAACCACCAGTCTGCCGCTTGCCAGAATTGCTGAATATCTTAATTTTAACAGTTATACCTATTTCTTCCGGATGTTTAAAAAAAATTGCGGTATTTCGCCGGAACAATACAGGACCAGACGGAGAGAATTGAAATAATCAGATTTTTTTCTGTTTTTATATTTAAGATTATATTTATAAATTGCTTTTAGATAATTAATGGGGATTCGTAAATGTGTTTATAGCATATGTTCAAGATGGTTTATTATTGCCAATATTAAAATTTATCTGCCGAAAAAATCAGCGGGTTTGAGAATTTTTTTACTCTTCTGTAATCATTAACAGACCGGATTTAACAGGCGGAAGAATTATCGATAATTTATTATTATTCTGCAAGCAAGAAACAGGCAAAGATTCATTTTTTTCATCTGTAAGACGCACTGCTGATTTTTTTCCGGATTGGCTTATCTGCAGTTCACAGGGAGCATCGATGTCAATATTAATTTTAATAACATTTTCTGCCTGATAATTTATTTTTAATCGGGCGCTGGAGGGAAAAACAATACTTGCCATACCGTTATAGATGTTGAAAGGGAAACAGGTTTCTTTAAGAATCTTCAACTTCGGATTATATTCAAAACCAATCTGCCTGTTAAAAACAAGACTAAGCGTGTTATCCGGGTTTTTCACTATTTTTTTCAGAGGCAGCATCCAGCCGGGAGCATTCTCCTGATCAAGGCGTATATATGACCCGGCATGCGGCTGTATTTTTGCCGGATAACCTTTTAAGCAGTTTATGTCAATAACCAGAGCCGGCAAACCGTTTTCTTCTCTTTGAGCAAGTACTGGTATTTTTTCCCAGGGAAGGATTTTTAAGGCGATTTTACCGGTTTCTACATATGTACCGTTATAAATATCGAGTGTAGTATTCCCGCTGCTGCTGCAAACAACCGCAAACTGTGCATCGGAAATTATATTCGATAGTTTTAAAACTTTTTTTGATTCCGGCCTGCGGTAAAGCACATGGGCTGTTATGTCATTTTTTTTTAAAATAATTCCTGCACCGTCAGCAGGATCAATCTCAGAGATTTTTTCTGCTTTTTCAAGCCAGGGCTGTTTACGAAACGGTTCCCAGACAGCAATAAACATACTCTCAAGATTTTTTCCTTCCCGTCTTACTATGATCTTGGGCATGCGCTGTTTGGCCCAGTAATTTAACGCCGTACCGTCTTTTTCATATTTTAATTCATTGTAAAAACGGCCGCGCGGCGTTTCTCCCAATAATACTTTTCCGCTGCCGGGTGCTATCCAGTGTAAACGCAATCCCGGTTTTGGCTCTAAAGACAAGGCTTGCGGAGCAATGCCGAATTCCTCCGGGTCAATCTTTCCGGCAGTCAAGGTTATATTCCATGGTTCAGTATTGTTAAATATTTTTAAATTGCGGAAAGCGCCGTAATTAATACAGTCTCGCTCCTTTGGCGGGTAACCCTTGAATGGTTTTTCCATGGGTTTTCCGTCTTCGGAAAGGTTATCAAGTTCACCGGTAATTTTATTTAGACTTATAACCGCGTTTTGAGGATAATCGGCACAGCCGTTTGCCATCCAGTCATGACGGCTGCCTCCCGTTACTTCAAAAATGTCAACAATTGCATCGTTACCAATACCCAAAGGTATGGTTACCATAGCCCGGCGATAGAGCTTTGCTTCCGGATAAACCGGATCTATTTCATTCTGGGCTGCCTGGGCTATCTGAACTCTGTCGGGAGATGTCAGCCAGGCAATAAGACTGCCGTGATCCTTGTTAAGAAGCTGAAATTTATTATCAATAACTACAAGATTATGCGCTTCGGTCATGTAATTATAGGCGCCCATATGCGTATATCCGAGATCCGGGCATAATTCAGATCCATAAGCCCATAGATTTAAATTTAATAAATCAAGATGATAATGTGTAGAAGTAAGAGAATATTCCAGGTGAGCTTCAAACATATTTTCATTTTCACCCCTGGCTAAAACTGCATGGCCAAAATCAGGAATTAAAAAAGACGTATTGGTTTTTTTTATAAATTTTTCCCGATTGCGATCCGGCAAAACAGATTCCGCCCAGGTGTCATGAATAGTCATAAGCGATCCGTCAGGATAGCGCAGGAGCTGCACCAGTTGCACTGATTCCGCAAGCTGCGGCATATAATTTGCTATTTCAAAATTATCAATTCTGCCGCTGTCAACTTTATCAAGATAACCAGCCGGATCAGAATAATTCATATCCTGAAAAATATTATATAAGCCTACTACATGCTGCGCCATATAACTGACGCTTTCCGGGAACATTCCGTCAGCCATTATGGTATGCTGAACAATAGCCTTTGCCTTTCTGATGCCGTAATGAACCAGTTCGGGAGAACCAAGCGCATTGCCGGTTCGCATAAAAAAATCAATCTGGGGAGGGGTAGTATTATGATATAAAATCCAGGGCCGCATACGGTAATAGGCATCGCGTTTCAGTGATTGCTGTGCAATATATAATAATGTCTGCTCAATATCACCCCGGGGACTAGATGAAGTAATCGTTTTAATTTCANNCGCCGGGGATTGGATGAAGTAATTGTTTTTATTTCATCCCAAAGCTTTGAATCTTTAAGCATTAAAAAAATAGTTAAATGAAACGACATTCTGGCCGTGGATGGGATATACCAGTTCCCGGCAATAAAAGTAAACCATTCTTCATAACAATCCGGTAGTACAAAATTGTATGGCCCCAAATGATTACCTACTCTTCCGTATACCGGCCAATCTTTTATATTCCGGCACAATCCCCAAAGCAGGGCTGCAGATCGCCTGGCGCATTCCGCATCTCCGCTGGCCTGATAAATTCTTGCCAGGTAGTAAGCTGCTGTTAAAAATGCCTGGTATTTGGCAGTAACCATAAAATTATTAAGATAATAACGCGTGGTTTCAGAGCTGCCATTCCTGTTTTCTGTAACATCACTGTAACTATACGTGTCGGCTTTTCCGCTTGGAGCCGTAATTTCAATTTTACCGGTTTCCGGATATTTATTCATGTCAACAATATTTCCGCTGCGGTCTCTTAATTCATCAGGTTTACGAATATCCCAGACATAATCTATTCTTCCGGAATCCATAGAAGTATAAAAAATCCCTACTTTATCAGGCCGTTTTTGCGGAATTTGTTCCAGCAGACCGGTCAGTGGAATTTCCATATAAGGGATAACAAATTCCCTGTGTTGTTTTATTTGATCCGGTGTTGCCGCAGTTAAGGAAATATTCTTTGACATGGCATCAGAATATTTCGAATTAACCTGCAGTGACATAATCCAGTCAAGATAGGGCGCTGACGGAGACTGCCCTTGCGGCGGAAAACCGCCCTTGACAAGTTCAAGATCTTTTACAATTACATTGTTATCAACACTTACTTTTAATCTTAATTCTACTGAGGCATCGTTTTTTTTACTCATAAATTCAAAGAAACAGGATTGCCATTCAGGGCCGCAAGAGTAGTTATATGTGCCGTATTGAAGATCAACACCGCTACTACGTATTTTTTTTTTATCTTTATCGTACCACGTTATCCAGTTGGGCTGAACCAGTGTTATTGTATCGGAACGTATCTTGAATGAAATTCCGTAAATCGCTTCTTCAGCGGAATTGAGCTGCAATTTCGGCAAATATTGTTCGCCGGAAATATTTATTTCGCCGGGCAGCATACCGGTTTGAGATTTACCGCTGTCCGGCGGACTCTGATTTTTAAATAATACTGCATCGTCTACATATAAAGTTTGACCCGGTTCCGCCTCAGTGATATTTAAGACAACTGCGGCTTTTTGCGAATTCGCTTCAGTAGTAAATGTTCCTGAAAATTGAACCCACTGATCTGAAAGATTAACAGGGCCTTTCATAACAGCATCTATTATTTTTCTTTCTTTGGCTTCGGCGTTTTCAGTTGACCATAAAATAACTTTTACTTTTATATGTAAAATATTTCCCCGCGACCAAAAGGAAAACGAATAAGATGTGTTTCCTTCTACCGTTATTGCCGCTTTTCCGGTATAACCGTCTGCTTTGCCGAGGAGCAGAGAGACATTTACTCTTTTTTCACCGGTTTTTTCGTCAATAAAAGCTTCATCAAGGCGCAGAAAACAGCTGTACTTGCCGGAGTGATTATTTTCGCTGTTTACTCCCCAGGAAATTTTATTTTTGCCGTTAAAATATCCCCAGCCGTCAGGCACATTTACGGTTATTGCTGCAGAACCAACAGGTTTTACCTCTTTACGGAAATCCGCTGCTGATATAATCGTTTCCGCACCGGCATTTTGCAGTAAATTTTTTTCTTTCTCATTTAAGCTGCCGTCTGATTCGGCTGCGAACAGGAAAAAGTTGATAGAAATAAAACAAAGGAATATTTTTTCTTTATTAAAAAGCAGCATATTTCCTCCCTGAAAAATTTATTTGTAAAGGACTACGCC
>DNNS01000534.1 GCA_003497555.1 Spirochaetia bacterium | reverse complement strand
TCGTGGGAAAATTTTATTTTCATAGTTTCAACTGAACACCCTACCCGGTTGTATTTCAATTGAAGATGAGGTATAATTTTTTTATACGTATGATAAATTTACCGTTTGAGGATACATAATGTTCCAGATAATTCTTATCCGCCATGCTGATCCTGATTACCAAAATGACACTATTACTGAACTTGGGCACACGCAGGCCAAATCACTTGCCGAGGCGCTTAAAAATGTTTCCATAGATAAAATATATTGCTCGCCGCTGGGAAGGGCCCAGGCTACCATGCAATACACAGCTTCATGCAAGGATATGATTTCAACAACATTAGACTGGCTGCGCGAACTTGACGGATGTTATAAAGTGAATGAAGCCGGCGAAAATATATTCGCCTGGAAACTGCACGGTGTGGATACCTATGCGCATGGAGGAATTACCCTGGAAAACTGGGTGAACCGCGTGCCCTACAGCGCAAAGATCCTGCCGGTTGCGAAAGCTCAATACCGGGCTTTTGATGATTTTTTAACAGCACACGGAATACCAAGAAACGGCATGAGGTACGAAATCAGCAGAAAAATACCTGATGAAACCATCGCTTTTTTCTGCCATGAGGCATTTATAAAAACACTATTAGCGTATCTTTTACAGATTCCTTTACCGATTATATACTCGCAAATGACTATTCATCCATCCAGCCGAACTACCTTGACCCTTGATGAAAAAGACGGGTATGGCGTTTTCCGTTTAATATCATTAAATGATTGTTCGCATTATAACCATTAATCATCAATAAACAGATGAAAATTAAAAATTTTGAACCGAATTCGTATTATTTCCATTACAAAGATAATCTGCCGGTTAAACCGGTCAGTGTCGGTTACAGTATTGTTGATAATGATAATTACTGCTGGACTGACTTGCAGCATAATAAATCAAAAACTATTATTTTTCAGTATACGGTTTCAGGATGCGGATATTTAACAACGAATAATAAAACCTTTAAACTCGGACCCCGCAGGGCTTTTATTGTACGCTATGATGAACAATTTAAATATTTTTATAAAAAAAATAACAGCACCTGGGAATTTTTCCATTTCACCTTTCATGATGCCGGCGATGCTCTTTTATCCCGTTATTTTCATTTTCTTCATAATCGCGTATTTTCACTTGATGAAAAATCTCCGCCCATTTTAGTATTAAAAAACTTGTTCGGTAAATTACGCGAGAAATCAATAAATGACGCAGATACTTTGTCATTAGCCGGCTATGCCTTTCTGCTGGAATTAAAAAAATTTTTTTCCCGCCGGGCAACAGCCGATAGTCATTTTATAAATAAAATAAACAGACTGATTTCGCAGAATATAAAAGGAGTCAGTGTGCGTCAACTGGCTGATAATTTCGGATATTCCTATGAACACTTTTCCCGCTGTTTTAAAAGAGAAAGCGGAGTGACCCCGGTTGACTATCTGGTTAAAAAAAGAATTGAAGAAGCCATGAATCAGCTGGTTAGTTCTGAACTGCCGGTTAAAATTATCGCCGATAACCTGGGCTTTAACGACAATAATTATTTCTGCAAGGTTTTTAAAAAAATTTCAGGTTATACGCCTACATTTTTCAGGCAGAATTATTCTGAAGAACTAAGGCAAAAAGATATTATTGTTTTTTAAAAATATAACCCGTTGTCTAATGATTTTATCCGGGTAAAAAACTCTGCAANNCGTGAAAATTTATTTTTTATTTATCAAATAAATAAATTCATTCCTAAAAAATCTGATTTTACAGGCAGTTTATCTGCGCATATCAAAATTTTACTATTATAATCAATATTTTTCATTGTTTAAATGTACCGGAAATGAATATAATAAATATATGAAAATTTATTTATTATACGTTTTGGTTTATTTTATTATTTACGCTCCGGCTGCCTGGTTTTCAAACTGGAACTACCGGATGATTATCAGTAATAATTACGCCTGCGGACAGGATCTGACCAATTTCCCGTTATTAATACATATCAGTAATAATGAAAATGTAAAAAATTATTGTTCAAGTAACGGAAACGATATATTTTTTACACTGATCGACGGTATTACCAGGCTGAATCATGAAATGGAATACTTTAATCTTTCAGATGGAGAGCTTTATACCTGGGTGGGTGTCCCCCTGTTGTCATCTACACAGAAAGAATCTAATATTATTTATATGTATTTNNGTATGGCATTTTAATGAAAGCGCCGGGCCGCAGGCGCATGATTCCACCAGTAATACCAATACCGGTACTGCTGACAGCGGAGTAACATTTAATGTCTCCGGAAAAATCGGAAAATGCTATGATTTCGACGGTATTAATCCGGATATATCTGTAACAGACAGCGCGGATTTTGACAGTCTGGATATTGAAAATAATGTTAATTTTACACTCAGCGCCTGGATTAAAACAACATCAACCAATGCCACAATAATGGCAAACCGTGGCGGCGCATCATATCCGGGATATGACCTGAGAATCTCTGAAGACAAGTTGAAAATGTATCTCAAAGATGATAATGATGCAGCGCATCTTACTTATACTTCGCCATCCAGCAGTTTTTCCGATGGAAGTTGGCGTTATATAACCGCGGTTTTTGACAGATCTAACAAATTTAATTGCTTTATTAACGGTGTTTCCTTTGGTACAACCGATATCAGTACGCGAAACAGTCATTTAACCAACCGCTATAATTTTATAATCGGCAGGTTAACCGCTACCGCCAACCCGGCTTTTTCCAATTTTATGGACGAAGTGCGTGTAGTAAAAGCTCTGCGCAGCGCCGGATGGATAATGACAGAATTTTCCAACCAGATGAATCCGGCAAGCTTTCGCATTCTGGGAAATTCCAGCGAATACGGAGTACCTGCGGTAACAATAAACGCACTTTCCTCTCCTCCGGCTGTTGCCGGGCAGCAGGCATCGTTTTTAATTACAGCTGATACTGCAGGTACCGGCATTCTCACCAATTTTAAAATTAATTTTGGAGACAATACCCGGGAAGATTTTCCGGCAGCAGGTTCGCCGGCAGCGCAGACTGTAACGCATATCTATAAATCAGGAGATGTGTTTTTATTATCAGCCGCTGCATACAGTATTGCCGGTAAAATCCGCACTAATCTGATTTATATAACGCCTGCTCCTTACAGTATGCCGGGTGCATCCAATATTCAAATGCATTACCAAAACGAAGGGCTCAGATTAACTTTCAGCCTGCCCTCATCCAATATACGCAGGGCGGTTATTTACCGTAACAGCCTGCAGCTTGCTAATATTTTGCCGGTTTCATCCGATATGGAATATCTTGACCGTTATCTTTTTTATGATACTGTTTATACGTATCAAATCGGAGTGGAATACAATTCCGGAATGGTTCTGTCCAGCACATTCACCAACAGTCCTTTTCGCCTGGAGCTTGCCCAGAAAATCATCGGCAGCAAAGGCGGCAGTATCGGCAATCTATTTACCGAACTGGTAATACCGCAGGGGGCTTTACCGGGAGACACTTTAATCAGACTGGTTGTAAGTTCCAATCTGCGCTATAATTTTGATCCCGGATACTGTGAAGCCTATAATCAGGTAGCTATTGAAACCGAACCGCCGGTAAGCTTTTCCTCCAATGCCGGACTTTCGCTCATGGCGCCTTTTTTTGATAATAAGATACATATGATGCCTGACGATGGAAATTACGAGCGTATTTTTCTTGGTAATGAAAACCTGCTTACTATATCTGCCTACAGCGGCGGCCGCGCCTGGATTCCGGTATATTGCCGGATTGCCGATAAAAATATACTGCCTAATCTGAACTATAAAATTCTGACTATGGATATATCTGCAGCGGGAATTTTCGGAGTCGGAATTATTTTAAATAACACAGAATATGAAAACAAGGTAACGGTAAAAAACCGGGTATTTGCCCCGCTGTCTTCTTACAGCGCCATGGCGAAAGTAACAATCTTTTTTCCAAATCCTTCTTTTGAAGAAGTGACACTGCGGATTTACAGTATGAATGGTAAAATAATATATAAGTCTCATAAGGGCGGGAAAGCAAGCATGGTTTCCTGGGATGGAATGTCGGATAACGGTAAAATTTCAGATAGCGGCCTTTATATTGCTGTGATACAAAAAGGCGGAAGAGTTAAAGATATAATAAAAAGAGAAGTATATTTGTTAAAATAAATTTTTAAGGAATGCTTATGAATGTTTTTTCAAAAATCGGATTTTTTTCTTTACTGCTTTTCCTTCCGGCGCAGGCGGCGGAAAATAATCTGATTTCAAACGGCGATTTTGAAAAACTTGAAGCAGGAAAACCCGCTGACTGGATAATCTATCCTGCCGGAAGCGGACAGCGTGTAGAAATCACAACGGAAAAAATCAATTCCGGCAAGCAGGCAATATGTTTTATTACCGAAAATCCCGGCAGCGGAAAGACCGGAATCAGTTCGCCGTTTATAGCTGTTAAAGAAAAAACCGAATATTTAATTTCCTTTTGGGTGAAACCTGAAAAAGTCGAATCGGAAAAAGTGGGCGCTTTTGGAGAAATTGTTTTTTATGATGAACAGCAAAAAAGAATAAAACAGCGCGAACTATTAAATATGCGCGGAGACCGAGACTGGATGAATATCAGCCAGACTTTTACGGCGCCTGAAAAAACCGCCTCTCTGAAAGTTAATTTTTCGCTTCATGTCGGAGCCACCGGCAGAATGTATGTTGATAATATTATTCTTGACATATCAAGAGGCTCCCGGGCGGTAAATAACATATTTAACGCTACTTCCGATAAAATCGATAACCGGCCTGTAATTTTTCCGGCTCCGCGCCAGGCAGAATACAGCGGTAAAAAGTTAGCGGATTTGGGAACAACAGCAGCGGTTTATCTTGATAGTTTTTTTGTCGATTTTCCCGGGCAGCACTTGGAAGATTTTTTGAAAAGCAGCGGCATCTCGGTAAAAAAATGCAGCCGTAATGAAATTGATAATTATTCCGGTTTGCGGATATACCTTGTCAGCGCCATTCCAGATTTTATCAGGGATAAGGCCGTAAAATTTTCTATACCGCAGCACGATCAGGGATATTTTTTATACACCGGCTCTCTGCCGAACGCAGGCAAGATACTGGTTATTGGCGCCCAAACCGGGCATGGGCTTTTTTACGNNGTTCAGGGCGTACAGTGGTTCAGATTTTGGCAGGAAAACCGCGGACAAAAGGAAACACAGATTGAACGCGCAGCCAGATTAAAATTAAACAGTCTTTTACTCCCGGGCAGCTGGCTGGATAGCGCTTTTCAGACCCAGTTTCGCCTGCCGCTTTCCGCTGAACAGATAAAAACTGTAAAACTGCTGATTGCTGACTGCCAGGATAAGTTTATAAATCTTAATTTTTGTCTCGGCCCAACCTGGCCTGCGGATTATATTGCCAAAACAATGAAAAATAAATATCCGGACAGAGCGGGTTTTGATTATCTGGATGAAGAAGAATTTGTCAAACTCTTTAAACGTCTGGATGAAATGTATAATCTTGGTATGCGCAGTGTAAGTTTTAATTTTGATGATTTGCGCTATGCCAATCAGCATGTACTTCATGATCCGAGGCACAAGGAAAAATTTAAAAATATCGGACGCGCACATGTTTATTTGGTTACGCGCTGTTATGAATATTTACGCAAAAAAAATCAATCTGTCAGTATCAGTATGGTTCCGCTGGTTTATACGGATCCTCTGCGGGCAGATGATGAAGGGAAAATATATCTTCAGGAATTAAAAGAATTACCGGCTGGTGTAA
>DNNS01000494.1 GCA_003497555.1 Spirochaetia bacterium | reverse complement strand
AAGACGGTATTTTCCAGGGAGTAAAAACTTTGTATAAAACACCTGATAATAAATGGTATGTTGTATGATTGTGTTTAAAATCAAACATCGAGGATTGACTTGCTTCCAGCAACACAGCAAATGGCGCAGGTTCCGAAAGGCTATTTACCGGAAATTATGATTCATAAACTGCCGGAATCCGTATATTCCAAAATAGCAGCCGGTGAAGTAGTTGATCGTCCGGCATCAGCAATCAGAGAACTGGCGGAAAATTCTCTTGACGCCGGATCATTACAGATATCCATAATTATAAATAGCGAAACCGGTTTTGAAGTATTAGATAACGGCTGCGGTATGGGGCAGGAAGATCTATCAATTTGTGCCCAAAAACATACTACATCCAAAATAGAAATTTTTGATGATATTTACCGGCTGAGTTCACTTGGTTTTCGCGGCGAGGCGCTTTATTCCATAGCTGCTGTAAGTGAAATAGAAATACGTTCGGCTGATAACGATAATGGCTCCGGGTGGCTGTTGAAAATTAAATTCGGCAAAGTATGCTGCCTGGAACCGGTAAGTCACCCGAGAGGGACACGTATTAAGATCGAAAGACTTTTTGCCAATGTTCCGGCCCGAGAAAAATTTTTAAAATCAGGGCGCAGCGAGTTTTACCAGATTAAAGAAACATTCATCCGGCTGGCTCTGGCTAATCCCGGAAGATCCATGGAACTAAAACGCGGATCCAAAACGGAAATGATTTTTCCCGGGCATTTTTCCCTGCGAGACACTGCTGCTGCGGTCTTTTCTGCAGAAATGGAAAAACACCTGCTGGAAATATCCGCTGATAACACTCCGCTTGATCTGCATGGCTATATCTGCTCCCGCGGGTTGCCGGAAGCATCGCGGCGGCATCAGTATTTTGTTTTAGCCGGAAGAGCGGTGGAAAACCGTACTTTAAGCGCAGCCCTTAATCGGGCCTGCCGGGATCTGCTGCCTGCAGATCAAAAACCGGTATGCGTACTTTTTTTATCTGTTCCTCCGGGTTTTTATGATATAAATGTTCATCCTTCCAAAAAAGAAGTGCGTTTTTCCGATGAAGACGCGGTCTTTTCCATGATATTCCGCAAAGTACGCCGGGTTTTTTACCAGCAGGAAATACATGCACCGGCAGAATCAGAAGGACAAAAAAACTGTGTTATGGAATTCCGCGGAACTTCAAACGAATCTGCACAGGCAGACCCTGTGCTTTTTCCCGGTTTTTTTCAGGATCAGAAAAGAGCGGTTGGTTTTCGTATAATAGGACAGTACGGAAGGGGATATATAGTTTTTGAAAAAGACGGCCAGCTGCTGATTGCCGATCAGCATGCGCTGCATGAACGCATTAATTATGAACGTCTGCTTAAAAAAAGCCGAAATTATATTTCCGTTGACCTGATGATTCCGCTGCTTTTTGTCAGGGAGCGGAGCGAAATAGAGCTGATAATAGAAAGAAAAAATCTTCTTAATCGGTCAGGAGTAGAGATGCAGCCCTTCGGAGAAGATACAATCAGTATTTTAAAAATTCCGTCATTTATACCTGAAAAAAAGGAAACATCCGTACTTGCCGAACTGCTTGATTTGCTCTGCAGGAAGCACGCGCCGGAACCGGAAGAATTTTTTAATGATCTGATAAAACGCAGCGCCTGCGCTCTAAGCGTCAAATCAGGCGATATTCTGAATATATATGAAATGGATGAAATAATAAACTCGTATTATGAAGAAAAGATCCCTGCAGTCTGCCCCCACGGCCGCCCCTATTTACGGAGTTTTAACCGTAATGAAATGGATAAATTTTTTTATCGGCCGTGAAATTATCTGCCGCNNCGACCGGAAGCATGATGGAAGTTCGCTGCGAATTTCATAATTTTTACCGTCAGAAAGCGAAAAACATACAGCAGAGGCATGCAGCATGAGTCTGGGAAAATCACTGTTGCGTTTATCTCCGTATTTTTTGTCTCCCAGCAGAGGGTGTCCGATATAATAAAAATGGGCGCGAATTTGATGCTGTCTGCCTGTATGAGGATTGGCTTTAACCAGCGCGGCCGAAGAAAATTTATGAAGTACTTCATATTCGGTAAGAGAAGGTTTCCCGTTCTGAAAATCAGCGGCTGTGCGCCCGGAGCCGAATTTTCGTAAAGGAGCATCGATTGTTCCCCTGCTTGCTCCGGGCACGCCTGAAACACAGGCTGTATATTCCTTGAATACTTTTCGGCCGCTGAACAGGCAGCAAAGCTCTTTATGGGTTTTACGGTTTTTGGCAAAGATTACCACACCGCTGGTGTCTTTATCAATACGGTGCACTACAAGGATATTTTCAAAAAGATCCGCTAAGAACGGCGCGTTGTCTTTGCGTTCGCGTATAACCGAAAGGTTACACGGCTTGTCAACAGCCAGCAGATTGTTATCTTCAAAAATAATTTTATATGGCAGGTTGTCCACTTTAATAATTATCTGCGGTTTCGTACCGCCATGGCATAGCCTGCAGAAAAAAAATCATCAATTTCTATCAGGCCGAATTCACCCGCTATACTGCGGGCGGTATGTTTTTCGCTCATGCTATATAGAACAGCCGTGCCAAGAGCAGGCGATGCATCGATATAAACCTCGTTTTTATATTTACGCAGCACATCGGGGAAGAGAGTGATATTGAAGTTCTGGTGCATGACAAATCGGTCAATATTTATTTTAGCCCGGGCAATACGGCCGTAGAAATTGGCAGAAGCGACAGTACGTCCAAGCGGGTCGGTTATATCGCTGGAGTTATCTTTGCAGGCGGCAGCCATAAAACTGCGGCATTTAAAAGCCCAGTTCGGCTGCAGATGAGCCCCGTGAAACATGCTCGAAAAACAAAGAATATCCGGACGCAGGGCAGCATATTGATCCCGCAGCTCGTCAAAATTTAAATCAAAGCAGATAATTCCACCGAGAATTCCGGCCGGGGTTACGGTTGTTTTGGCGCTTTTACCGCATGCCAGACCTTTGGCAATTTCTCCGTCGGTTAAAAAAACCTTTCGGTAATCGCCTAATACTTTTCCGTCAGGTCCGATAAAAACCAGGGCATTGTATACGTTAAGGTTTTCTTTCAGTTTTAGCGAACCGGCCAGCGTACATTTATTCCGCGCAGCAAACTCCTGATACATGGAAAGTACCGGACCCGGATGACTGACGGTTTCGGCATCGTCAATGGTCTGGGCAACTGATTCCATTCCCTCGCAGGTTACAACCAGATCAACGCCTGTATGGTCAAGAAGTTTTTCCGCTTCATGAAACTGGTTAAAAGCAGATTGTTTTTTTCTTTCCTGAAGATTTTCTTCAACCTGAAAATGAATTGCCGCAACATTTATATATCTAGACATAAAACACCTCTGTACTTTAATCTGCCGAATTTTATAATGAAAACGGTTTTTTATCATATAAACCGAATATCTTAAAAAATCCCGGTTTTTTGCAGAAAACCGCGGTAAATTCTTCCGAGGTTGAAAAAAAGAATATAAGCCGTGTTATCAGGCATTTCCTGCAGATTAAGTCTAATTGCGTTTCCCCAAAAAAAATGCATCGATTTTTTTTGGGATTTCACTGCAGTTATGATATAATAAAAACATGCAGATTTCAGATCATAAAGGTATTCCCGGCTGGCATCCTGATGAAAACCGCTATAACCTCATGCCTTACCGGCGGACAGCGGCAAGCGGCCTTAAATTCCCGGCGCTTTCTTTCGGACTCTGGCATAATTTCGGGGACTGTGACGATCTGCACCGGGCGCGGCTGACACTGCGCAGCGCCTTTGATCACGGTATTACCCATTTTGATTTGGCAAATAATTACGGACCTCCATACGGTTCGGCTGAAGAAAATTTCGGAAAAATTTTCCGTAAAGACTTTCTGTCTTACCGGCATGAGCTGCTGATTTCCAGCAAGGCCGGTTATGACATGTGGCCGGGGCCGTACGGACGGGGCGGCAGTAAAAAATATCTGCTTACCAGTATTGAACAGAGTCTCAAACGTACCGGCCTTGAATATTTTGATATTTTTTATCATCACTGTCCTGATCCCGAAACTCCGCTTGAAGAAACCGCACTGGCTCTGCTGCAGATTCTGCGTCAGGGAAAAGCGATTTACGCAGGCATATCCAATTACGATCATGAAAAAATGCATACCATGCAGAAACTTATGCAAAGCGGCGGATCCGCTGTGCTTGTCAACCAGATAAAATATTCCCTTTTAAACCGCTCGCCCGAAAAAAATGTTCTTGCTGAAGCCGAAAAACTGGGAATTGCCGTTATGGCTTTTTCGCCTTTAGCCCAGGGAATACTTACCGATCGTTATCTTGACGGCATACCGGAAAATTCCAGAGCCGGAAAAGATTATTCCTATCTTAAGCTTGATAAACAGCCGGAAAACCTGGAAAGAGCCCGTAAACTGGCTGTGATCGCCGGCCGGAGAGGACAATCCCTTGCCCGGATGGCTGTTGCCTGGCTGCTGCGTAATCCCGGAGTTACCAGTGTGCTCATCGGTGCCAGCTCCCCGGAACAGATAAAAGACAATGTCCGGGCTGTCGAAAACATTTCTTTTTCAGACGCGGAGCTTTCGGCAATTGAAGCAGCGCTTACCGGTATATGATTTATAATAACTACGGCAAAACCGGATTAAAATTTTCAGCTGTCGGATTCGGCGGTATGCGCTTTTCAGAACCCGAAGATACTGAAGGTAATTCCGAACTGATGGCACAGGCTTATCAGCAGGGAATAAATATCTTTGATACTGCTCCGGGGTACTGCAAAAACAAATCGGAAAAAATCTTCGGACAAGGCATAAAAAAAATCAAAGCCCTGAAAAAAACGCTTCCTTTTTATATATCCTGCAAAACCAGCGCAAAAACCGAAAATGAAATCATGAGTAAGTGCCATCAGTCCCTGAAAACCACCGGGCTTGACTGCTTTGATATTTATTACATGTGGTGTGTTATGAGCCCTGAAGATTTTTACAGCCGCCGGGATGCGGGGGCTCTTGCTGCTTTTGAAAAACTGAAAAAAAAAGGTTTAATCCGGCATATTGGTATTTCTACACATATGCAAGGGGCTGATATAAAAAAAATTTTGGATGGGTATCCCTTTGACGGCGTTCTGCTTGGCTATTCCGTGATTAATTTTGCCTTGCGCAGCGAGGGAGTACAGGCCGCTTTTGATTCCGGCGCGGGAGTTATGGCCATGAACCCGCTGGGCGGAGGTATTATTCCGGATAACCCGGAACTTTTTTCCTTTATTNNTCTTTAATGACAGCCGTATAACAACCGCCCTTAACGGAATAAACAGCCGCAAGCATCTTGATGAAGCCATAGCAGCTGCTGTTTCATTTAAAGGTGGTGATGCAGAATTTATGGAGGCAGTGAAAAAAAAATGCAGTGAAAGTCTTGATCAGATCTGCACCGGCTGCAGTTACTGCGATCATTGCCCTATGGGAATTCCGGTTCCAAAACTGATGGATGCAGCCAATTATCTTAAACTCTACCGCAATCCGGAAAAGGTGCTGGATCGTCTGCGTTTTCACTGGGGGTTTGGCCGTTCTGCTGAAAATATCATCACCCGCTGTAATTCCTGCGGAAAATGCGAAAACCTGTGTACCCAGAAGCTTCCCATCCGCAGACGGCTGATCGAGTTAGCGCCGTTTATGGAACAGCTGATAAAAAAATGAAACTGCCTCCCATCCTCAGCCGGTATTTTTTTATCAGTTTTCTCAAACCCTTTATCGGCTCGGTAATAATGTTTNNTATCGGCATCCTGCTGATTGTTGATATTTTCGATCAGCTCGAATATTTTATCAAATTCAAGGATCGTATCCCGACCAATGAACTGATCATTTATTATATATACAAAATACCCATGAGTTTTCAGATGATATATCCTGTAGCAGTGCTTTTTTCCGTGGTTTTTTCTCTGGGTATGCTGCAGAAAAATAACGAACTGTCTGCGGTTTATAATGCCGGTCTGCCGCTGAGTACTGTTCTTATGCCCTCGGTTATTTTCGTCAGCGCTATCTGCTGCCTGCTCTTTTTTTTCAATGAAACCCTTATCTATAAAACATATTACCGGCATAAAATTCTACACCGCAAATTCCGGTTCATCAAGGAAGATCCGGCAGCCATACGCAAAGAGATTACTGTTTTCGGAAAAAATAATAAAATCTATTTTGTACAGGAATATAACCCGCATAATAAAAGTATCAGTAACGCCACGATTTTGTTTCTCAATCCGGACAACACTTTCAACCGTACCGTGAATTGCAGCAGCCTGGTCTATCTTCCCGGCGAAGGGCAATGGCGCGGCAGCAATGTCTATATCCGTAATTGGGAACAGAAAACAATCACCGGCACTGTTTTTTACCGGCAGCAGATAATCGATCTTCCCGAAATGCCGTATCATTTTGAAAATGAAGAGANNGAATCCCTGCGCTATGCCAGAAAAATCGAGGATATCGGCGGAAATTATAACGCCCGTTATACGGATTTTTACCAGAAAACTTCCATGCCTTTTATAGCGCTTATTATTTTATTTTTCGGTATTCCTTTTTCGGTTTTTTCCCGAAAATCGGTTCTGGTTTTGGCGTTTGCCCTGGCTATTATTACCTCGTTTTTATTTTATATTCTTATATATACCGGAGTATCGCTGGGACATAATATGGTTCTGCCCCCTTTTATTGCCGGATGGCTGGGAAATTTAGTTTTCATAGTTATTGGTTTTTATATAAGAAAAAAAATAACGGTATAAATTAATTCTCCTAATATCAATTTAATACACTTTTTTATCTTTTTCTGCTATTTACTAACTGTAATAAATAAATTATCATTAATTAAAGCTGTGTCTTCGAGTTAACCGGAGGAAGTATGATTCGTAAATTTCAAGATCAAAGAGACTGGTTTTTTAAAAAACCTTTCGGCATGTTTGTACACTGGGGGTTATATTCCATTCCGGCCTGGCATGAACAGATACAATGGCGCAAGAATATTAACAGGGATAAATATTACCAGCTAATTAACGAATTCAATCCTGTAAATTTCAATCCTGATTCCTGGCTTGATCTGGCCGAAGAAGCGGGGATGGAGTTCATTACCATCACAACCAAGCATCATGACGGCTTCTGCCTTTGGAATACAAAATATACCGATTTTAACGTTATGAATACGCCGTATAAAAAAGATATAATCGGCGAGCTTGCAGATGCATGCCATAAAAGGAATTTTCCCCTGCGCTTATATTATTCGGTTGCGGACTGGCATCATCCCAATTACCACAATCGCGGAAATTTCGGCATTAGCCATGAACTTCCTGAACCTTTATCCGGCGATCATCCTGATGAGAATAAATACATGGAATATTTAAAAAACCAGATAAGGGAATTATGCACAAATTACGGCGAGATCCACGGTATATGGTGGGATGTCAACAGGTTAACTTTCCGTAATCTGGAAATAAATGAAATGATTCACACCCTTCAGCCCGGCGCAGTAATTAACGACAGAGGATTTTCTACAGGAGATTATTCCACATCGGAAAGAGACTATAATATAAGCCAACTCGAAAAAACAAAGATATTCACCGGGCCTATGGAGGCCTGCCAGTCTGTAGGCATGGAGAGCTGGGGTTTCCGTAAAAATGAAAATTATTATACAGTAAAATATCTGCAGCAAAGCATTGACAGGATGATGGCCAAAGGCGCATGCTATCTTTTAAATACAGGTCCCAAAGCAGACGGTACAATCGCGGAACAGGATATGTCAATTTTAAGAGAAATCGGAGACTGGTATAAACGGATAAAAGAATCGATAGTTGAAACAGAACCCTGTCCGAATCTTGTCAGCAATGAAAATATTAACATTACAAAAAAAAATAACTGCTTATATGTACATTTGCATAAAGAACCGGTGAGTACTTCCCTTGTTTTAGATCCTATACAAAAGCTTCCGAAAAAAGCCGTACTTTTAAATACATCCCAGACTCTTAACGTTCAAGTCGAAGATATACCAAGATTTTTTAAAACTATTCAAAACGCACTGTGTATCCGTAATCTGCCGCTTGATCTCATGCAAAAAGAGGTACTTGTCATCAGGCTTGAATACGACAGTCTGGATGAATTAGCAGCAAGGGACACAGGCCGGGAGTTTTCAGGATAAAAAATGATAAAAATAAAAAAAAATCCGGCAGTATCGGTTTTACTTCTATTAATGCAATTTGAATTTTTACCGGCTGTAATGCAATTTTCTAAAGAAGGACGGATTTCATGCGGCAGCCTGGAGATAAATATAAATAAAAACGGTTCTGTCAAAGTATTCCTGAATTATGGACGAGTGCGGTTTTTGTTAAATAAAAAAATCGTACTTACTCAGATTTTAAAA
>DNNS01000489.1 GCA_003497555.1 Spirochaetia bacterium | reverse complement strand
TACCTCCCCCAACCTCAAGCAGTATCGGCGGAGGACAGACCTTTCTGATTTCCATGATCACCTCGCTGTGCACCGGAGCGCCTGAAAAAGCGCCGTCCAGATCTACGATATGTATGCGCTCCGCACCCTGCTCCGCAAAAAAAAGCGCCTGGGCAACGGGTGAATCGTGATAGACGGTAACCTGCTCTTTACGGCCTCGTTCCAGGCGTACAACCCGGTTGTCTTTTAAATCAATGGCCGGTATTGCCTGCACAGAGTGCCCCGAAATTTTTTATAATTTTTCTGCCGGGTATATGGCTTTTTTCAGGATGAAACTGAAAGCCAAAAACATTTCCGCTGCATATTCCGGAAGCAAATTCTTTCTCATAGAACGTAGTGGTAAGAGTCAGCTTGCTGTCGTCCGGCGGATAATAAGAATGTACAAAATAGAAATACTCGTTGTCGTCGATTCCGCTTAAAATAGCGGAATTTTTTTTTACTGATGCCCTGTTCCACCCCATGTGAGGTATTTTTTCCCTGCCGCTGAATTTTACCACCCGGCCGGGAAACACCCCAAGCCCGGGGGAACCGCCGTCTTCTTCGGATCCGCAGAACAGCAGCTGATACCCGAGACAAATGCCGAGAAAATATTTCTGTTCATTGATATATTTTTTTATAGCGGAGATAAAACCGGTCTGCGCCAGGCGGCGGTAAGCTGCGGGGAAAGAACCAACGCCGGGCAAGACAGCGCCGGTAATACGGTTATGCAGAAGTTCTTCCGGCTCAGTGAGAATACATGTTTCGTAACCGGTGGAATTAAAGGCGTTTTGTACGGATCTGAGATTACCGGCCTCATAATCAATAATGCCGATCATAAAATCTCTTTAGTGGATGGAATCCGGTCTCCGGTAACAGCAGCGGCTTTTTTCAAAGACTGGGCAAAAGCCTTGAAAAAGGCTTCGATTATATGATGTGAATTTTTACCGTAATGTAATGTCAGATGCAGGGTAATTTTGGCATTATTTACAAAAGCCTGAAAAAAATCTTCAACAACTTCAGTGTCGAAATTGCCTATGCGTTCTCTGGGGATTTCCCCGCGAAACACAAGATAAGCCCGGCCGGAAATATCAACTACTGAGCCGGCCAAGGTTTCATCCATGGGAACCTGGATATTAGCATAGCGTTCAATGCCTTTTTTATCACCCAGGCATTGACTAAAGCATTCTCCTAATACTATACCGGTATCTTCTATCAGGTGATGAGAATCCACTTCGATGTCTCCGGTAGCCTTGATTTCCAGATCAAAGCCCGAATGCCGGGAAAAAAGTTCCAGCATATGATTGAAAAAAGGTACCGGAGTATCTATAACTGAATTACCGCAGCCGTCAAGGCAAAGAGCCGCTTCAATGCCGGTTTCCCGGGTTTTCCGTATTCTGGATGTTTTTCTCATTTTCCGCCCAGAGCCATAAGATCAAGTTCCTCGCGCGCTTTTTGAGACCAGGATGAATTGGGAAATTTTTTTTCAATCTGACTGTATTCTCGCCTGGCATCGGTAAATTTATTATCAAGCTTGTAGTTTCGGGCTAATGCAAACAGAGCTTCCGGATAAATATAATGCCGTTCATAATATTTTCTGAATAATAATAATTTCGCGATGGCCGAAGAATACTCGCCGGCTTCTTCAAGACAGCAGGCTGCATAAAGCAGAGACAGCGGCGCGAGATAATATTTTTTGTTTTTGTTAAACAGTGCAAGATAAAGATCACCTGCTTCTTTAAAGGCTGCAGATTCGTATTTTACTCCGGCCAGGGCAAATTGTGCGCGCAGGGAATTTTTAAGACCGGAATAATTACTGACAGCAGCTGCAAGTTCCGAACTGATGCCGGCAACAGTCTGCTCGCGCGTAAGGGCATTCTGGGAATTTTTAGCCTGGGCCAGGGCGGAGATTATTTTGTTAACATGAATAGAAGCTTCCTGTTCGCGCTTTTCCTGTCTGGAGAGCCAGACAATTATAACGATAATTCCTGCGATTATTATTAAGGCTGTAAAACCCGATACCAGGGCATGTTTATTGATCAAGTCTTTAATATTGAGTATTATGGTTTCAATCTTTTTTTCTGTCTGAGCAATAATATTATTTTCTTCCATGGTTGTTCCTTTTCTATATCTGGTTGTTTTTAAATACATCAGCCAGAGAAAAACCTTCTTTCATTCCCGGAGCTTTCATATATTTTTGCATTTCAACCCTGGCTTCCGCCCGCAGGCTGTCGCGGCGGGAAAGCAGTATTTTACGCCGCGCTTCGTCAATCTCCTTGATTAAAAATGAACATTCCGTATTAAGAGCCAGTTCATCTTCAATTTTTTCAATCCGGTTTTCTGATATATAGGAAATAGGGCAAAAGCCGTCAATGCCGCCGGGAAGTGAGATAAAAGCGCCTCCCGGAAGTATTTTTACAACTTTTCCCTGCACTATTCCATTTATGCCATAACTTCGCCTGAGTCCCTGATATGGATTTTCAGTGAGCTGCTTAATGCCCAGCTGTATATAATGCTTGTCGCTGTTATATCCGATGATTTTAGCTTTTTCTTTTGCGCCTTTTTTAAATTTTTCTTTCAGATGGATTTTTTCCGTAACCCACGAGATATCGTTAATTTCAAGAAACCCTTCATAATCGGCATCTATGCGAAAAAATACACCGGAATTGATTATGGCTTTTACTTCGGCCTCGATTACAGTGTTAATCGGATATTTTTCATTGATAGCTGTCCAGGGATTATCGGTTATCTGGCGCAGACTGAGCCGGATACGTCTTTCTGCCGGAATGATTTCAATGATTTTGGCTTCGACAAAATCACCTTCTTTAAGAATTTCCCTGGGGTGATTTACATGTCTGGTCCAGGACATTTCAGTAATATGAATGTAACCGTCTACGCCTTTGGCAAGTTCAATAATTGCGCCGTAGCTTTGTATTTTTACCGCCTGTCCTTTAACCAGATCATTCTGCTGATGCTCGTTAATATAACGGACAAAGGGATCTTCCTGAAGATCGCGCAGAGAAAGATCGATGCGTTTTTTTTCCGTATCAAGCAGCAGGATACGGGCATTAATAGTATCGCCGGCTTTAAACAATTTTTCAGCAGTATCGGCGCGGTCCCAGCTGATGTTGCTGTTGTGAATAAAACCGTCAACTCCTTCGCTGATTTCGGCAAACATTCCGTAGGCAAGAATTTTTTTAACCGTACAGTTTACAATATCGCCGTTTTTCCGTTCGCTAAAAAATTTCTTCAGGTTTTTTTCGCTGTTTTCAGCAACTACAGCCTTATGGGAAACCACAAGACGCCGGGGAGAAAATTCTAAAACTTTAAACTGAAATATCCTGCCGCACTGGTTTTGCGTATCATCGATACGCCCGGGCATAAATTCGGAATAAGGGCAGAATGCCCGGCTTTCGGTAATATCTACTACATAACCGCCTTTTATCGCTTCAATGATTTTTCCATTGACTGTACTGCCGTCAGATAATGATTTTTTTATGGCTTCTATACCCTGCAGATGAAGAGCTTTCTGCCTGGATACTGTTATTCTGGCGGATGTACGATCAACAATTACTACCTCAATGGTATCTCCGGTTTTATATGCGGATTTATCGGTATTTTTAAAATCGGAGAAAGGAAGAAAAGCGTCGGTTTTGGCTTTGATATCAAGAAAAATACCGTCGTTTGTAATCTGAATTATTTTGCCTTCGCATATTTCACCGGAAGGAATAGCCTGGCTTGTAAAGTTCTGCAGGGCGTTTTTAAAAAGTTCTTCACTGTTTTCGGCTGCTATCGCTGATGTTTCCCGGTGATCGCATAAAATATCGATACGCTCGTTAAAAAATGCAATCATTTTCTGCATAACTTCGTCAATGTCCAGAGCGGAAGAATCAATGACCATGGCATCGGCCGGAATAATCAGCGGAGATACTACGCGTTTTTGATCGATTTCATCGCGTTCCTTGATCTCTTTTTCAACTTCATCGAGGCTTTTACCCTTAAAGACTTCTTTATTATCGTTCAATCGCCGCAGGGCCCTTACTGTGGAAGAAGCGTCAAGATAAAACTTGCAGAAAGCCTCGGGGAAAACCACGCTTCCTATATCACGGCCGTCAACAATATATCCGCCTTTCATGGCAATAGTTTTTTGAATTTTCCGCACAAAATCACGTACTTCGGGAATCTTGGCATAAAGCGCTACAGCATTATTGATTTCACGGCTGCGTATTTTTTCGGAAACATCATGACTGTTGATGAAAATTTTGTTTTCATTAATGGTAATATCAATCTGCCTTAATTGTTCGGCTATGCGCTCAATCTCTTTGCTCTGGATATTTTTTTCAAGAAAGTGCATGGTAATTGCCCGGTATATTGATCCGGTATCAAGATGACTAAACCCGATACGGTTGGATAGTAATTTTGCAATAGTGGTTTTTCCGGAACCTGCCGGTCCATCAATAGTAATAATTTTTAACATTTAAGCCTCATAAACAAGCGATTTCTTTATTTATTGCATGCGCAACTTTTTTTGCAGAATCACAAATAACCGTAAATTCGTGGAAATCCACAGTTTGCGCTCCATCGACCATGGCTGCATCAGGATCAGGATGAACCTCAAGAAGTATACCGTCAGAACCGGAAGCAATTGCTGCATAAACCATCTGTGGTATATATTGTCTCACCCCTACCCCGTGAGAAGGATCCNNTAGCGGTTTCAAATGTTCTTATTCCCCGCTCGCATAGAATAACTTCTTTATTGCCTTCACTCATTATATATTCAGCGCTCATCAGCCATTCCTCAATTTTGGTTGCAAGCCCGCGTTTAAGAAGAACCGGTCTGGGTACAGACCCGAGTTCTTTTAACAGAGTGAAATTCTGTACATTTCTGGCGCCAACCTGAATTATATCGGCATATTTAACAACATCGTCAATATCGCGCATGGCCATTACTTCTGTGACAATTATTAAATTATAGGCATCAGCTGCCCGGCGCAGTATTTTAAGTCCTTCAAGTCCCAGTCCCTGAAAGGCATAGGGAGAAGTACGGGGTTTGAACGCGCCTCCGCGCATGATGCGGATATGTTTTTGCTGCAGAAATTCAGCGATTTGCATGGTAGATTTTTCATCTTCAACCGTACACGGACCGGCAAAAAAATGCAGGACATTGCCGCCGATCTGTACATCTTTAATTTTGATGATTGTGTCTTTACCGGTGAAATCGCGGGATGCCATTTTATAAGGCTTGACAATTGGCATAACGGATTCGACACCGGCCATGGCGGAAAGCGGTGCTTCGCGCAGTTTATTTTCGTCTCCGATTACCCCGATAATCGTACGCTCTTCACCGGTGGAAATGTGTGGAATTAAGCCGAGCAGACGAATCTTTTCGGTAATAAATTCTATTTCGTCTTTGGCTACACCGGGTTTAAGTACAATGATCATGATATTTCCTCAACGGTTATTCTGGCTTTAGGGTAAGAACCCAGTATTTTCATAAACACGGTTTCTTTTTCTACAGCCTGAAAGACTTCGCGCAGATGAGGATCGGAGCGATGCCCGTCCACATCAACGTAAAAGAGATATTCCCACGCTTTTTTTCTTGAAGGACGCGATTCAATTTTATTGAGATTAATATTATTTTGGGAAAAAATATTAAGTACCCTGCTTAAAGCGCCGGCCTGGTCTTTTACGGCAAAAAGCAGAGAGGTTTTATCATTGGCAGAACGTATAGCGCAGTCTTTGCGGGCAATAACCAGAAAGCGCGTATTATTGGATGGATTATCTTCAATATTCTCTGCTAAAATTTTAATTTCCGGATGAAGTTCAGAAGCAATACGTCCGGCAACCGCAGAAGAGTATTTATCCCACAGGCAGACTTTTACTGCTTCTGATGTAGAACTGGTCTCGGAAAGCTCGGCGTGCGGAAGATTATTTTCTATCCATAAGCGGCACTGCGCAAGAGCCTGCGGATGGCTGTAAATACGTTTTATGGATGAAAGATCAGGGCATACTGATAATAAATACTGATGTATAGGCATATATTGTTCGGCATAAATATGCAGAGAGCTGGTAATGAACATATCCAGAGTATGATTGACAGCCCCTTCTGTGCTGTTTTCAACCGGCACTACTCCGTAATTTACCTTGCCGAGTTCAACTTCTTTGAAAACATCGGCAACCGTGCGGAAAGCGATAAAATCACAGGAAGATCCGAATTGATGAATTGCTGCCTGATGAGTATGCGTGGCTTGCGGGCCGAAATAGCCTATACAAAGCCGTTTTTCCAGGGCACGGCAGGCTGAAATAATTTCGCGGTAGATTTGAATAAGAACCGGCGACGGGAATTTGCTGTTTTTGTTAATTTCTTCAATGCGGTTAAAAATTTCGATTTCGCGCGCCGGATGATAAACTGCATTTTTATCCTGTTTTTTTATTTCGCCGATCTTGAGAACAATTTCGGTCCGGCGGGATAGATTTTCAATAATATTTTGGTCTATAGAATCGATTTGTTTTCTGAAATCATCTATGAGGTTTTCCGCCACTTTTTAAAATCTCCTTAACGAATGCGGGTTTTAATTCACGATACCGGCCTTCAGCCAGATTGCCAAGTAAAAAACCGCCCATGCGAATTCTCTGCAGTCTTGTTACCTGGTTTTTGATTTGCTTGATGAGAATCCGTATTTCGCGTTTTTTACCTTCGTTTAAAATAATTTTCAGTTTATGCTCTGCTAATTTTTCATAAACAAACGGCGAGTATTTAATGCCTTCGATTATAACACCTTTTGCGATTTTTTTCAATTGTTCAACATTTACCGCATCTCTTGTTTCTACAAGATATTCCCGTGTAGCGGCGTATGCCGGATGCGTAAGATGATTGATAAAATTACCGTCGCTGCTGATGGCCATAAGACCGCAGGAATTATAGTCAAGACGACCGGCAAAAAAGAGCGGCCGGATGATACCGGACGGTAAAAAATCAAAAATAAGTTTTCTTCCGAAATTATCGCTATGAGCACATAAAACACCGGCCGGTTTGTTAAAAAGGAAATAATAATGCCTCTTGTCGGCCGCATCAGTACCGAATATCAGCCTGCTCTTCCCGTATTCTATAATATCGCCGGTTTTCAGAATACAGGTAGGAGAAGAAACCGCCAGACCGTTGACCCGCACCAGTCCCTGCTGCACCAGTTGATCGCATTTCCGCAGTGAACCGGTTCCCTGATCTCGTAAAAATTTCTGCAGTCTCATAAGATTATAATAATCGCCGCAGCGGGAATTTTTTAGAACTTGATGATTAAAACAGCCAGATCGTCGCTGATTTCATTACCGCCGGTAAAGCGTTTGACTTCGCTTATTATTTTGTTTTTTAAGGCGGAAGGCGCCAGACGGTAACCGGATGAAATAATTTTTTTTAATCTTGTTTCCCCGAATTGCTCATGCTTTTTATTAACAGCTTCAATTATGCCGTCGGTAAAAAGAATCAGAAGATCGCCGGATGAAAATGCCTGGGATTTCTGCTGATAACGCTCATTTTCATCAACGCCCAGGGGTTTGCCTCCGGCATTGAGAGGGACGATTTTTTTTTGTCTGGCTTTGAATAAATATTGATCAAAATGTCCGGCATTGGAAAAATTAATTTTCTTTTTTTTAAGATTGATATAAGCCATAAAAGAGGTTGCGAACATTCCGCTCAGCGAATCGCGGCATATATACCGGTTGGCGCCGGAAAAAATTTCTCCCAGACTGCCTCCGGATGATACCAGTACTCTGAGCAATGCCCGGCAATTATACATAAAAACAGCTGCCGGCAGACCCTTGCCGCTGACATCCGCAATTAGAGCGGTAAAAGACTGGGAATCAGCCGGTATTATATCGTAAAAGTCGCCGCCGACCTTGCGGCAGGGTATGGAGGCGGCAGCAATGGCAACGCCGCGGAAAGCGGGAAAATGATCAGGCAGTATATCGCGCTGCAGGCGAGCGATGATTTCTATTTCCGTATCAAGACGGCTTTTTTCGGCAAGTTCACGGTTCATGCGTATGTGATTATAACCGTCAATAAATTCCTGACAGACTGTTTTCAGACATACCAGATCATCGTAATGGAAAACACCGTTATCGGCACGTTCGGTAACAGAAATAAACCCGGAGATGATATTTTTATTGATAATGGGGGCGCAGACAAAAGATTTGGATTTATAGCGCAATTTTTTATTAACACCGAAGCGTTCATCTGTCTCGATATTACGGGTAAAAACTCCATCGCCGAGATTATGGACAAAAGACAGTACATTATCGCGCAGGGTTATTTTACCTGCTTTCAGAACCTTGGAATCGATATTCTTGCCTGCCAAAAAAACGTATTTACCGGTTATTTCATCTTTCAGAATAATGGAGACCCTGCCGGCATTCATGGCTTCGGAAATAATATCTATAGTTGTGCTGCACAGATTTTTAATGTTGCCGGCTCGGCTTGCAGCCTGCGATATTTTATAGATTGTTGTAATTTGATTGAGCCGGCAGACCGTAGTTTTAAACAGCTCCCGGTTATTAATGGCAATTGCGGCAAAATCGCCGAAAACGGTAAGCAGTTTACTGTCATCTTCTGTAAATCCGCTGTCTTTGGTAGAATTAATGCATTCCAGTACGCCGATGATTTTTTCTTTAATTTTTAGCGGTACGCATAAAATGCTGCGGGTATTGTCGCGGCTCATGGAATCGGCGTAAAAAACAACCCGGGTGTCGTTTCCGGCATCGTTTACAATTACAGGATTACCTTCACGTGCTGCCAGACCGACTATACCCTGATCAAGAGGAATGCGTTTTTCTGCCAGCGGTTTCATTTGTTCTTTGGCAGCTGAACGGTAATAGAGCTCCCCGGTTTTATGATCAATTAATAGCAGCGCAGAGGTTTCACAGGTACAGACCCTGCTTGAAGCAATGGTAATATCTTCAAGCAGATTATCCAGTTCGTCTGCAGAATTTATTTTTTTTATTACCCCGAACAGAAAATCAAGCTGGTCTCTGGATATATCAATATCTAACATTTTTTATGCGGTTTCGTCAATGTATAGAATTCTCGAACAGCATGGGCAGAAAATAATTTCTTCCATTTTTCGTACATTATTTTCGATCTGATGGGGAAGCTGCATAAAACATCCGCCGCAAACCTGATCACGGATTGGCACAATACTTACCTGGTTTTTATTACGGTAAATACGGTTAAATTTTTCAACCAGGAAGGAATCGAGTTTTTTTTCAATAGTATCTTTTTCTTTCTGGGCGGCATCGATTTTGCTTTTTCGTTCTTTAATGAGTTTGTCCGCTTCTTTTTGTTTTTCATCAATACGAGCCTGTATTTCTTTTATACTGTCGTCCAGGGTTTTTAGTTTTGATTCCCGGAATTCCAGATCGTCCTGTTTGGAAATCAGTTTGCTTTCACGCATGGCTCTTTTTTTGCCAAGCGCTTCGATTTCGCTGTTCAGCGCGTTAAATTCTTTAATGGTTTTAATGTTTTTTTTCTTTTTTTCGTGCGTTTTCATCTGCTCCTTGATTTCATCTACTTCAAGTTTGACCAGATCAAAATCTTTTTTTGCTAAAATAAATTCTTCATTGACTTTTTCATATTGATGTTTTTTAAATTCGTGTTTTTTTTCTTCTTTTTCGGTTTCGGCTTTTAGATAAAGAATTTCACTGCGTAAGGCGTCCAGCGCCTGATTTACAGTTTGCAGTTCTGTGAGCTTTCCGAGAGT
>DNNS01000240.1 GCA_003497555.1 Spirochaetia bacterium | reverse complement strand
AATCAAATCAACTCCGTCAGGCATAATGTCTAATTTTCATTGATGAAAACTATGGCCTATTGAAAACTTTTTTAATTCGCTCCTACTCATACAATGCCATAAAATCATTCAGATTTGCTAATACCCACTCAAAAGCCGGATGCGCCAAAAAAGATTTATCATAAAGACATATTTCCATTTCATTAAAAAAGGCAGCCTGCAGCTTGGATTTACTCGGCCGGCGGCAAGAATCCGTTTACCGAACATGGAGGCACCAGCAGTTCTCCGCCATTATAACTAAAAGAAAAATCCTGCCAGTCCGCAAGTACGGCATCACGATCACTGCCTAAAAGCGGATGCGCAGCGGCAAGCACCATGCTCCGCGCCTCACCGGATTTAAGCCCTTTAATCTTGAAAGAAAATTTCTTCCAGTTTTTTGTGCTGCGGTTAATTACCAACAGCCCATAGGATCCCTTTTTGACAAAGGCCAGGGCTCTAATATCATTGTCTTTCCCCGATAACGGAATGCGCTGGTCACTGCGGCATAAATTATAAATACTGAACATACGCTGGTCCGGCCGGTAATAATAAGGACGATCATTGCCTCGGCTCGGGCCGCCTATACAGGTAAAATAATAATTTTCATACAGACACCAGCGCTGGGCGCCGCTTACGAGCGGATTTTCAATAAATGCCCGCAGCATATCAGCTACCAAAACCGTTGAAGCCATGCTGGTAAGAAAAACCTTTGCATCATTGCCCAGGTTCATATATCCGTATTCCGATATGATAAGCGGAATGATCTTGCCGATATATTGCTTCATCTTTTTTTCCAGTTCTGCCAATTCCGGCGCAATTTTATCCGCATTATATGTAATTGCATCAAAATTATTCAGTGCTTTGCTGTATTTGGGCGCCAGGTAAATGTGAGTCTGCAAAAAATCCGCATGTTTCCCGGCAATTTTCAGAACCGTATCGTCCCAATCGCCGCTGTGTCCGTTTAGTCCTGCTAAAACCTGAGGATCTTTTTTCTTCATCGCATGTGCAAATTCGGCAAATTTTGCGGCATACTGCTCCGCTGTACAGGAGCCGACTTTATCCGGCCCGAATGTTTCATTTCCAACTTCCCAGTAGCGTACATGGTACGGCTCAGGATGCCCATTCTGCGCACGCAGCTTGCCCATGGGTGTATTCACAGATCCGTTACAGTATTCCACCCAGGCCGCAGCAAGCTCAACGCGCTCCGGAGCTTTCTGCAGATAATCTTTAATCCAGGGCTGTTCCTTAAGGCGCGGATGCTGTTCGCCAATTACCCGCGGATCATCCCATAAAAAAGCCAGTGTAATTAAGGGTTCTATTTTTTCTTTTTCACAGAAACGCAGGTATTCATCAACCCCGAACACGCACGACGCCTTATACGTTTGATTGTCATAGACCTGAACCGGGCGTTTTTCCATTGGTCCTATCGCCTCCTGCCAGCTGAATGAATCAGCATTACACCCTCCGGGGTAACGCAGAAAAGTTACGCCCAGAGGATGAAATAAGTTAAAAAATTCTTTGGTAAAAATATCAGCCGTACCTGTATATATTTTATCAAATTCGCCCCAGTTTATATTATTGCCGAAAAGCAGCCGGTTTACCGGTACCGCATTACCGGCCGGCAGCAGATTAAGTGTTTCTGCTCCCCGTGCAATATCCGCCATTTGCGCTGCCTGTACTCTGCGGGATGCACATTCAAATACACAAAGATTGGCCTTGTCTTCTGAGAGAGACGGCAGTTTTAAAGCAAGTGATTCCGCATACTCAAGATAAGCTCTGGACAAAGCGGAAACATAGTCACTCCCGCCGGGAAGCGCCGGAGCCGTTATTTTATTCATCATTTTACTGCGGATTGAAGCATTCCACAGTTCCGGAGGCACCTGGTCTTCATCTATAATAAGTTCAATACCGGCCGGGGTTTTCTTTAACTGCAGCTTACCCTGATCCAGCAAGTCCTGGATATGCCTGGCTTTTTCATTCTGAATCAGGGTGTCGAGTTGTTTTTGATTCTTGATGGTACGATCACTGTATACCGTGAGGCCGCAGTAGAAAGCTGTACCGCTGCAGTTCTCAAGGCCGATGTAAATGCCGGCATTTTCCAGATCATCCGGGAATTCGAGCAGATACTGATGCTTGCGCCAGTTAAAATTCCCGTTAAAATCGGAATGCCAGGTTCGCGCATATTCGGTTATACTTTTGGATGCTGATTTCCAGGATACGCCGATTTTGGCATTGTTCCATTGCTGGGCGCCTTCCATTACCGATTCCGCCTTTATCCAGCACTCAATAATCACGGATTTTCCTTTAAGCTTTTCTGCCGGAAGCGCATGCTTTGCCTTGCTGCTGCCGCTTTCTTTCAGGAAGAAGGATACGGCTTTTTGTCCGCCGGTCCCGTCTGCTGCCTTGATCTCACCGCTGCCTGCCGACACTTCCCATCCCGGCAGTGACGGATCAGAAAAAGCTTCCGCAAAATAAATTTCATCTTTATTTTGCGCCGGAAGAATATGCGGCAATGACACCAGGATGAGAATAAAAATCCATTGTCTGCTCATAGGTTACGCTCCTTGTTGCCGGATAAAACTCTATTATTATACATGAAAACAGCTATTGATACCTAAAAAATTATAATAAAAAAAATTAATGCAAAGTTTCTACTGCTACATTATCTATGCCCATATTACATGTAGTGCTTTTAAGCCCAAAAAAACCAAATGTGCAATTATTAAAAACCGGATCTGTTATACTGCTGTCGCTGAATACAAGTCCAGGCAATGTTTTTCCATTTATAAATATTGTAACCTGACTTCCGTTAATTTCAGCAGTAATCACATTTCTGCCGAATGCACTTCTTTGATTTGTATAAAAATTACACAAGTTCAGGACATCTACAGGTGAGCCTATTGTCGTTTCACCACCGCCGGCAATACATTTGCTCATTGATACGTATCCATCGGCATTCAGGCGGACACGTATGTAATTTCCTAAATCATTATATTTTACGTAAAGCCTGGGGACATTCCAGTTTGCGTCAGTTGTGTTTAATATTGACTCATAACTAATCCTGTATTTATTTCCCAGAACAAGAGAATCATCCTGATATATGGAATTGCCATTTATAATAAACATGTTATTGGATACATAATTTCCATACACATAGAAATCATCTGCATTTCCATCATTGAATGTTTCATAAGCATCATAACCGAATATAGATGAGACACGGAAATTGTCAAGTTTGCCAGAAGTGTTTATAAAACTGATCTGGGGCTTTGCTTCTATAAGTTTGGCCTGCTGCAGAGGATAAGCAATAGAAATCGCAAGTTTGTTTGCTCCGTCAAGGTATGCAGTTGCAGTTTCGCCGTCAAAGGATAGAAAATATCTGTGCTCAGAGTACAGGTCAAAATCTGACAGCAGTGTTGCCGATGCAGATGCGATTATTATATTGTTTGTTTTGGCTACTATATTAAACTTTTTATTGCCTTGGTCAACATAACAGGATATGTAAGATGAGTTTTCAGAGGTTAAACTGAGCCAGATTGTTTTCCATCCTGTTGTTGTACCGAAAGTGTCCACTTTAATAGTGCATTCTGTTT
>DNNS01000686.1 GCA_003497555.1 Spirochaetia bacterium | reverse complement strand
ATTACAAGCTGGCGCAGTCCTTTACAAATAAATTTTCCAGGAAGGGAGGTGATTATTAAAAAGATATTTTTCTTTCTGTTCAGAATAACATGTGTCATGTTGTACCTTGGAGCATTTTTACCTGCCTGGTACAGCAATTACCGTTACCGGAAAGCTCTTACCAATAATTTTGCCCTGTCCGGAGATCTTGCAGATTTTCCCGTATGCATAGTAATTTCCAATGATACTGATCTGGCAAATGGAGCATCTAATATCGGGGAAGATATTCTTTTTACCGGATCTGACGGTTGTACAAAAATCGCGCATGAGCTTGAATTTTATACAAACTGCGGGACAATAGCCGCCTGGGTAAAAATACCATATTTATCCGCTACCCAGACAGCTTCAAATATCATTTACATATATTATGATAAAAAACAAAATGGAGGCAGGCAGGATCCGGCGAATCTCTGGGATAGTAATTACATCGGAGTATGGCATTTTAATAACAGCTCAAACGATTCAAGCGCTAACAACAACCATCCTTCAGGAGCAACCGGAATCAGACAGACAAACGGTATGATCGGCCGGGCTTATGAATTCAGCAACGGATATATTGAATATCCGTATAATGCAAGCCTTAATACAAGTACTGCTGTTACAATTTCTGCCTGGGTACAGCTCAGATCACTGGGTATGCATCATACTTTTGTCTCCAGGGACAGAGGCGCAGTAAATAATAACTATTATTTTATGGTGTATAATTCCGATAAAGCGCTTGGTGCATCATATAATGGCGGAACACAATATCATATATACGGGCAGTCTGCCTTTCAGGCTGCAGATCTTAATACCTGGATTTATCTTGTGTACACAGATGATGGAAATACCCGTCATATTTATTCAAACGGAGTGTACTTTGATGGAACAACCGGTGGGGCAAATCCCCACACTATCGGTACCGACAGCGAAGAACTCACNNCAGGCTAATCCCGTTTGTTTCATCAGGAGCGGCGTACAGGAAAAATATCCGAATGTAATAATTTCCAGATTTAGCCCATCCTCCTTTACACCGACTGTGAATTACGAAACTATTTTTACAGTCGATGCTGAAATTATTACAGGCGATATTATTGTTTCGCTTGCGCTTGATTTTGGAAACGGCCGATCCTTATTCCGTCCCTGCTCTTCATCAAACATCAGTGATGAAAAATTTATACATACCTATGAATCTACAGGCAATTATATTGTTGTACTTACAGCGCGGTCGGGTATGGGTTATCAAGCCACCAACAGCTTCATGCTGTCGGTTCTGCCCTGCAGCGTTGATGCCCCGTACAATCTGATCTGTACGAATACCTGCGAGGGTGTTCAATTGGCCTGGAATATATACTCAGGAGCTTATGCAAAAAGCTACAGAATTTTCCGGGACGGGATTTTATGGGCTGTGCTTAACAATACATCATCCAGGGAATATCTTGACGAATGCATAGTTTACGGAAAACAGTATGAATATTTCATTGAAACAACTTCAGCTATCGGGAGCGTTTTTTCCGGAACCAACCGTTCGGCTTCCCATGATCAGCATAGAATCTCTGAAAAAATCGGAATTGCCGGAGGGCGGATTGCCAATCTGCTTGCAAGTTTTTATTTTCCAGCCGGAAGTTATCCCGGCAGCCGGGAAATTGTTCTTTCTGTTCTTTCGAATGATTACAGGAATTTTACCGGCAATCCGGTTGCGGTATATAACCAGGTAGGTATTTCCGCAGATAACGGCGATACAAGTACTGACAGGGAAATTACAATTACTTTCAGGATACCGGTAATTAATAATATAATTTGTTTTCGAAATAATAATCAACAGTATCTGCTTGGCGAAACAAAAACGGATTTTACAATCGCCAGATGGGGCCATAATAATATATGGCAGAAAATTTCTACCGGTCATGACGAGAAACAACATACTGAAAATTTTACTTTTCTTAAATTATCAGCTGTAGTGAATACCCTGGGGGTATACGGTGTTATATACAATCCGGATCACAATCCTGCGGATTATTTGTGGGTGGAAAACAGAATATTCGCACCCGGTTATGGACACGGGTATCCTGCGGTTACTAGAATTTTTTTCCCCAACCCCGCAAGTAAAACTGTTATGGTATTGATAAACAATATGAACGGCATCACGGTATTTAGTAAAAACTTCAGCAGTTCAACAGCGCAATTTTCCTGGGATGGCCGCGGCAGGCACAGCAGATATGAGAAGGCAGGAGCCTATATTGTTTCTGTACTGATAGGCAATGAAAACGAGCAGGTATATAATACCTGTGTATATATTGTTAAATAGCAGTCATTTTTGGGAAGAATTATCTCGGGCATAGTGAATATTGTTAAAATTTAATATCTTCTAAAGTATTACTAATAAAAAAATTATCACAATAATAGAATTAATAGAGCGTAACTGTGTCTTTCATTCGGATTGATAAATAAGTATAGTATTATCTTAATTTTCTCCACCTTAATCTTAATAAATTCCATTGCTTATAATACGAATATTGCATATAATAAGCACTAAGGCCAAGCGTTTCCGACAACAAAGCAGCTTGGTGCAGGTTCCGAAAGGCTATTAGCCAGAGTGATTGCATTAATCTTTTAATTCACCATATGCGGTATAAATATTCAGAAGAGCTGTTAGGTACAGTTTTTATGAATATTTATAAGGAGACGTTATGAAAAAAAATAAAACATCAATACGCCTGATAACCCTGCTTCTTCTGGCAACAGATATGTATTTAATAAATCCTGCATTTTCTGCTGATGCAACCCAATATAATGCAGTTATTGAAAATCTACAGCCTAAAGAATGGAAAATTGAAGATTTAACGCCGGGATTTTTAATTTATAACAAGTATCCTGTTGTTTCCTTTTCGGAAATACTTAAAAACAGTATTGTTGTTTGCAATCCTGCTTTGAAAAAAACTGATGCCTTTAAATTTAGCTGCGTAGCAAAAGAAGATATTACTATTTATATGTTTTTATACTCCAATCCGGAAGCGGAATGGAATTCCTGGGATAAAAGCAAGGCGGAAATTAAATGGGAAATAAGCAAGACTGACGGACAAAAATCAATATCACAATATAAAAATATTCCATACAGGCATTTCCCCAAAGGAAATATTGTTCTGGATTATACTCCACCAGCCAAGCCTGCGACTATCCCCTTTTTTATTATTACAGCGAAGTCGCTTGTTATGGGTAAAAATGATACGCAGCCGAGCGCGCAAGTTTCTAATTTTTTAAAATTTATTTTACTGCCGGAAAGTACTGGGAAGGTTACCGTCGACGGTATAATTAATTCTGAAGAATGGGCAGCTGTTAAAAAAGAAAGTATTATGCTCTATCAGACAGATGCGAGTAAAATCAGAACAGGTTTTATTTTACCCGCAGAAAAAACCGAAGTATTCCTGGCACGAAACAGCAATACATTTTTTCTTGCTGTTAAAGCGTATAAAAATGATATGAACACCATACGCTCCGAAATAAAAACGAACAGCTACAGCACGCTTTGGGACGATGAAAGCATTGAGATTTATTTTGATTCTCCGCGCCTGGCAAATAACATAATGCATCTGGTAGTGAATTCGCCCGGATACTGCGGCATTAGCAAAGCAAACAGGGAAACCAATGTACAGCTTATGGTTAAAACATCTGTACAGAAAGATCACTGGGAACTCGAAATAGCAATCCCGNNCATCAGATAATGAATGGAAACGTTAAAAATGATATTATCGGATTCAATATGGTCCGCAATACATATCTTGATAATAAAATCAGCGAACGTACCGGATTCGCCACAGTAAAATCGGAATCATATAAAAACTTCGCGCCATTGTTTTTAGAGACCAGAGACAAAATATATAATAAAGAAGTGCAAAATAAGCTAAAAGATGAATTAACCGGAGCAAATGCTCCCAAATCGGAAATGCCGTATAATTCATTCGGGATTTATCCGCTTCCCAAGATTAAAAAAGATTTAAACGGTTACATTATACTGAAGGATTTTTCTATAACAGATCTGGCCAGGGCGAATAATACCAGTGCACTTCTAAAAAGCGAATTATTGAGGAAGTATGCTTTTTCGTTTCCAACCAAAGCAGTCAAAGAGATTATGATAGGATTAATTGAAAATGAGGAAGTAAAAAAAAAATTAACAGAGAGAAATCTTTCCGGTGCGCTGAAAAACGATAACCCGGATGGATTTATTTTAAGCATTCGCGATAGCGGCATTCTCATTGCCGCACCCAATGATCGGGGGATATATTATGCTGTACGCGCGTTTTTGAAACTCGCCGATGTTGACACTCCTGCCGGAGAAATGCCGCGAATAAAATGCCGCGATATTATTGACTGGCCGGATCAGAAATTTCGGGCTTTTTTTACTCATGTCATTGGGCCTGGATGGATGATGAGAATGGCAAAACCGGTTGCCGTTAACGATATTGTTTTTTTCAAAAAATTTATTTTTGACACTATAGCGGGAGCGCGCTATAATGCCATGGTTTTTGAATTTAATAATACCTATCGTTTCAAGTCGTACCCGGAAATTGCTATACCCAATGCGCTTAATGAATCCGAGATGAAAGACATTCTGCAGTTCTGCCGCGATCATTATATTATACCGATACCGGGAATTAACACTCCCGGTCATGCTGGCTGGCTTGTGGACCGGCACCCGGAATGGGCGGAATTAAANNGAAAAAAACCATGTGTACGCGGAATCCCGAAGCGCTACTGGCCGTCAGTAATATATTTACGGAAGTAATTGAATTATTCGGCGGGAAAGAAAAATGTCCGTATTTTCATATCGGCGGCGATGAAGTACGCTGGACATTATTCGATAACAGCCATAAAAAATTACGGGATGAATGTCCGTACTGTAAGGGAATTCCCTATAACAAGTTGCTGCTTGATTATATCAATTTACGGCACGAATTTTTTAAAGCCAGAGGTATACGCATGATGATGTGGGCTGATATGTTCAGCGATTTGCACAACGGTTCGAAATTTCGGACAACAGAACTTGTCAGAACCATGCCTAAAGACATCATTCTCGTTCCCTGGAGCGGGGAACATGATTACCCGGCTATTCCCGGCTGGCTCCAGGAAGGTTTTAGCGTATTAAAAAGCTCCACGGGATATCAGCATAATGGAATTTGCGATCAGCAGATGTTTGGTTATATGCTGAATGATTTTACAACTTCCGTATGGCTTAGCTTTACCTATGGCCGAGCATCATCGCATAATTATTACTTCAACACCTCTATTCTCCGTTACGGGGACCTGGCATGGAATAATGAATCGGCGGTAAGTAACAGGGAAGAAGGAGAACTCGGACGGACTGATTATTTATTCCGCTACGGTAATGCCCTTTGTTATTATTATAATCAGGAACGATTTCCCAAACAATCATCAAAAACCAAAATATTAGATATAACCAAAGCAGCGAACTCACTCCGTAAAGACTGTTTTAATGCCGGATGGGAGTATGATTTATCTGCTTTTCATCCGGGTATAACTGATATTGCCGGTATAGAAATGCAAGTTACAGATCAGTGTATTGTGCTTGACGAAAAACGGTTAAGAGTTTCTGATATAAATTTATCCTGCCGCGCTTCATCTGTAATCTTTTTGCATACTGCATATCTGCCGGAAAAAAAAGAAGAAGCATTCCGCAACCGTATCCGTACCAACGGCAATTTTTCGGAAATGCCTCATTTTAATCCTGTTGCCTGTTATTTTGTAAAATACAGCGATGGCTCGCAGGAAAATATAATTATGCGTTATGGACTTAATGTCGGAGCCATACGCCCGCCGCTGCATCTGCGTTTCCCGTATCATATCCGGCATGTTTTACGTGCCCAGACCGGAAACTGGCCAGAAGCTCAGGATGGACGCGATGTTACTCCCGGCGCTCCTGCTTTATATCAATACGAATGGGTAAATCCTCATCCTGAAAAACTAATCGCTTCTATTGATTTTGTATCGCTGGGGACAGAAGTAATTCCCGCTCTGGCTGCAATTACCATACGCGATGTGCAGTAAAATTTTTTACTTTTTATTGATTTCATCTGTCTGTTTCGCCTGCGACCGCTGCAAATACAAAACAACCGAAGCAATGTAAAATTTCATGAAATACTTGTTTTATGCAC
>DNNS01000221.1:2591-3072 GCA_003497555.1 Spirochaetia bacterium | reverse complement strand
AACTGTCTTTTTTTAACACGCTGCCGGGGAAAATCGAAGAGTATGCTCCTGTATCAGATCAGACAGGTTTTTATTCCTGCGGCCCTACTGTTTACAATTATGCCCATATCGGGAATTTACGAACCTATATTTTTAATGACATTTTAAAACGTGCGCTTTTGTATAACGGTTTCAGGGTAAAGCATGTAATGAATATTACGGATATAGGGCATTTGACAGGAGATACAGATACCGGGCCTGATAAAATGGTGGAAAGCGCCAAAGCCCAGAAAAAATCCGTTCTGGAGCTGGCGGAATTTTATACCGACGCTTTTTTTAAGGATCTGTCAAGCCTTGATATACTGCCTCCGGATTTAAAAGTCAGGGCAACTGATCATATTCCGGAAATGATTGCCCTGGTTAAAAAACTGGAGGAAAAGGGTTTTGCCTATTGTTCCGGAGGAAACGTTTATTTTGAAGTGTCTAAATTCCCGCATTACGG
>DNNS01000221.1:0-2532 GCA_003497555.1 Spirochaetia bacterium | reverse complement strand
CATCATACCAATGAAATTGCCCAGTCGGAGGCTGCAACCGGCAAACATCCCTGGGTGAGATACTGGCTGCACGGTGAATTCCTGGTGACCGATAAACAAAAAATGGCAAAATCATCCGGGAATTTCTTTACGCTTTCCTCCCTGCTTGCCATGGGATTCAGCGCTTCTGCCTTCCGCTATCTTTGCCTTACCGCCCATTACCGCAGCCAGCTGGCTTTCAGTATTGACGCCATGAAAAGTGCGGAGCAGTCTCTTAAAAATCTGCATTCGCGCATTACAGAATTAAAAAGAGAAAAATCATGCCTGTCCGGCGGCGGAGATAACTACCGCAGGGAATTTCTTTCCATGCTTAACAATGATCTTAATATACCCCGCTGTCTGGCAGTGCTTAATAACATGCTGAAAGATCCTGATCTTGGCCCGGCAGATAAACTGGCACTGGTTAATGACTTTGACCGGGTACTGGGAATTTGCATAACAGCTGAAAACTCCGAAGCTGTCCCTCCGGAAATTACGGCCCTGGCGGAACAAAGATTTGCAGCCCGTAAAAACCGCAACTGGGAGCTGGCAGATGAACTGCGCAGTAAAATTACCCGGTCCGGATATATAATGACAGATACCAAAGACGGTTTTAGACTTGATGCTGTGAAAACGTGAAAACCTCAGGTATTATTTACGGTATTAATCCAGTTTATGAAGCTCTAAGCGCCGGAATACGGCTGGAACAGGTTTTAATCAGTAAAAACAAGAAAAATGCCCGTATTGAAAAAATAATTTCATTATGCCGGGAAAAACATATAAATTTCCGTTTTGAAGATGAAAGTATTCTGTACCGGCATACTGACGGACACCAGGGAGTTATTGCCCTGCCGGTATCAGGACCTTCCTTACTGCAGTCGCCTGATGAATTAATATCCCTGCTGGATAAAAAAGAACAAGCTCTGGTTCTGCTGCTTGACGGAATTACGGATCCGCATAATTTGGGAGCTGTCAGCCGTTCTGCCTTTTTTTTCGGAGCTGATTGCCTGATTGCCGATTTACATAATTCCTGCCCGGTTAATGATACGGTTCATAAAACATCTGCCGGTGCGTCTTTAGGACTCAAATATCTTTTTACTAAACTGTCTGCTGCCATAAATGCCCTGCAAGATGCCTCCTTTACCGTTTATGCAGCGGTACTTGATCATGATGCGCAAAAAATTACGGATACCCAATTTAGCGGAAGATCAGCGATTCTGCTTGGTTCCGAAGGCCGCGGTATCAGGCGCCATCTGCGCGAAATGGATATTGAAAAAATTTTTATTCCGCGAGTGCGTACTTTTAATTCTCTTAATGTTTCCTGTGCTGCGTCGGTATTATTATATGAATATGCCAGGCAAATTAATATATCAAAAAAGATATAATTAAATCGTTTTTGATACTTTTTCCTCTTAAAAAACCTTTCAAGGTATCAATTTGTTTAAATATTAATTTTAAAAAATTCTTTCGCGTAAACCGCTGCTCCGGACATACTCACAACAGCATATAAAAAAGCCGAATAATCAGGCTGGATAAAGATTAATAGCTCTATAATAACTAATCTTTCTGAATATATTTTTCATGGCATGGAATATGCATAATATTTGCTTCAGGCTGAAAAATGAACACTTTGTATAAGATTTTTTTTATACTGATATTTTTTTTATATTTACTCCCGGCTCAACAGACAAATAAATCCATCGAAGAAATTGAGCTGGAAATTCTGCAATTAAAAAAACAAAAACTTGAACTTGAAAAACGTCTGCTGGAAGAAGAAATAAATACCAAAAAAATATTAAACGGAAAAACTTCCAAAAAACTCGGTAATGTTCTGGGAGGCGGGGGTATCAATGCCGGATACTTTAATTTAAAACCTTCCAGACTGCATGCAGACGCTAAAAACAACTTAATATTATTGGGCGGCCATGGCTACGGCCTGATTAACGGAAGAATCATGCTTGGCGGAAAAGGCTATGCTTTTGTAAATTCGACAGTAAAACAGGGTGACATTATTACTGTCGGCGCTATCGGCCAGATCATTGTTGGTCCGCGGTTTCCCGTTAAGGCGCTTGATATTATTCCCGTGGTCGGTATCGGTGCAGGCGGATTTACTGCAGGTTATTTAGCAGGCAATGAAAACCAGGAACTCATTAAAGCGCGTAAACATTATAATGCCACAGTGTTCCGTCATGAAAAATACCAGAATTTTTTTGCATCAGAAGGCGGAATACTTTTTAATATCATACCGGGTAAAAAAGCTGCAGCCGGCGTATATCCGCATTATATATATACTTTCGGATCCCCGGTTCAAAACTGGGCAGTAAGTCTTTTTTTAAGCTTCGGGCATTTTCGTAATGAATAATAAACGAAGCAGATGCTGTAAACCTCGGAGCGTTTCGCGATCGCCTTGCGGACAGAAAACAGTATTACAAACTGGCGTTGCCCCTTATAAATAAATTTTCCTGGGAGTCGTCATGCCCCGGCAGAACATCCGAAACTATGAAAATGACACAC
>DNNS01000026.1 GCA_003497555.1 Spirochaetia bacterium | reverse complement strand
GTGGTGCCAGATATCATCTGCGTCAAGAAAAGCCAGATATTCAGCATTGGATTTGGCAATACCCAGGTTACGCGCCGAGTTGGGGCCGCCGTTATTTTTATGGTAATACTTAATGGCTATTTTTGAATATTTGCTGTAATTTTTTATTATTGTTTCAGTCTGGTCTGTAGAGCCGTCGTCAACTACAATAATTGATTGCGGTTTATAAATCTGATTAGCTGCAGATTTACAGGCCTGCAGAATATATTGTTCGCAATTGTAAGTAGGGATAATAACATCTATGGAATTAGTTTTAGTAGTCATATCGCCGCCTGTTTAACAGAAAAATCAGTTTATTATAAATTTTTCTAGCTACCAGTTGAAATTGTTCATGATTAAATATTTTTTCCGGAATCAAATCACGCAATACATAAAATTTTTCTTCTTTAAGAATATAACGAATTATATAAAACAACATAGTAATCTGCCGAGAAAACCCTCGGAGAGTCTTGAAGCGGTCAATACATATACTGTTAATAAGTTTTTGTTTGAAGTAAAAAAGCGTTTGCAAATCGTTTTCTTGTGTATAAAGGGGGGTAAGTTCATTTTTTAACCAAAATTCGTCATCCATTTTACCGGCTTTAACCAAATCAGTATAAATCGACGTACCCGGATAAACACCCAAAAGGGCAATGTCACTGGTATATCTGATATATTTTATGCGCTGCAGTTTTCTTATAAACTTTATGGTATTGTTTATTGAATTATTAGTTTCTCCGGGGAGCCCTACAATCAGAAACATGTAAATATCTATTTTGGAGTTACGAAATAAAGAAATGGCATTTTCGGCATCTTGGATTGTAATTTTTTTATTGGTTTTGCGAAGAATGTTTTCATCGCCCGTTTCCAGGCCGAACATTACCAGGCGGAAATTTGCCTTCTCTAAAAAAATTACCAGCTCGGGTGTAAGCGGTTTAAGCCTGGCGCTGCAGTAAAAATCAATGTTTGGCTTTAAATTGATTATTTCTCGGCAAAAATCAATAGCTCTTTCAGTATTCAGTAAAAAGCAATCATCGTGAATACAAATAGCTTTTAAATTTTTAAAAGAAGAAATAAGAAATTTGATTTCTTCGATTACATTGCTTATACTGCGAAACCGTATTCTGCGTTGTGATATATTATCAAGTGAGCAAAAAGAACAGGCAAAGGGGCAGCCGCGTGAAGTTATTATGCTGGCAACTTCCCTTTTTTCATGCCAAAACGCTGAATGTTTGGGAAACGGCAGAGAATCAAGATCGGAGATCAGTTCGCGGCGCGGATTAATCAAAACTTTCCCATTAAGCGTAAATGCTATGCCGGGTATATTTGCAGGATTGAGTTTATTATCAGTCAGCAATTCAAGGTATGTATATTCACCTTCGCCTAGTACAATAATCAAACGCGGAAATACCCTAAGCAGCTGTTCATACATAACTGTTGCATGAATTCCGCCGGCGACAACCAGCAAGTTATTATACCTGTTGAAAAGATCGTTTAGAATATTAATACTGCTTACTCGATTGGGAGTAAGTATCTGCAAGCCTATTACATCAGGACGAAAAGATTCAATTTTATCAAACAACTTTTCTCTGCAAATATTTAAAGAAAGCATATTAAGCCAAGCGGTTTCGACATTAAAACCGTTTTTCTCAAGAAAGGAATGCAAATAACCTAACCCCAGGGGATAATGTGAATTTTCAGTCATTTGAACGCCGCTGCTGTTTTCGTCAACAGCAGTGACAAGAACTGTTTTTTCAAAAGATGTAGAAGTAAGCAGTACTTTTTTACCTGACATCGGCACGCGTTCGCTTGGCCAGTAAATAATTTCCCATCACAAGGTATTCAAGCCCGGAATTATCAACTGTGTGTATAGCGTCTGCCGGAGAACTGACATTAGGTTCACCATGCAAATTAAAAGAAGTGTTAAGTACGCCGGAAATGCCGGTTATTTTTTTAAATTCAGAAATAATCGCATGGTAGCGCGGATTCCATTCTCTTTTTACTGCCTGAGGCCGTAAAGTTAGATCTTCAGGGTGCAGCGCTGCAATTATTTCTTTTCGTGCTCTGGGTGTTGAATCGAATGTTATTGACATATAAGGCGTATATATTTTTTTGGGATTAACAATATATTCATCAATGTCTTCTTCTAAGATGCTAGGAGCAAACGGCATCCAGAAATCACGGGATTTTATTTTTTTGTTTAAAATTGCAATGTTTCGGAAAGATGAAGGGTTGGCAATAATTGATCTGTTACCCAAAGCTCTGGCTCCCCATTCTTCTTTGCCGTTAAAAAGTGCAACAATAAAATTTTTTTTAAGTAATTTTGCAACCTGTACAGCAATGTCATTTTCATTGAATTTTTTTATAGTATATTTTGTGTTTATATTATTTTTCTTGATAAATTCGGTAATATATTTATCATCAAAATTCTGCCCCAAATATAAATCGCGCAGCGGTGAAAAAAGCTTAATGCCGGAAGCAAGCGAACCGGCATAACAGCCGCCGAAAACCAGCGATTCGTCAGACGAACTGGGCATAACAAACAAGCTTTTAACTTCTGGCATTTCGGCAATTTTCTGCACAGCTTTTACATTCATAAAGACACCGCCGCTTAAAGCAATAGACGGTATTTTGGTTTTTGCTACCCAAAAACTAATCCAGCTTACTAAAAGTTTTTCAGTAAATTTTTGCAGGCCTCCTGAAATATTGTCAAATCTTTCGTAAACAAAATTTTGCAGCAGATAATAGTTTGAAAGATATGTAGGAAATTTAGACTGGAAACTTCCACTGGCTGTCAGCCATAAAATATTATCAAATTTTTTGCATATACGATCTGCCTGTTTTTCATCGGCATAGGGAGCAAGCCCCATTACCTTAAACTCGTGTTCGTCTGGTTTCATACCCAGAAAACCTGTAGTTTCCCGGTAAATATATCCCGGCGAATTAAAATTGTGAATTTTTAAAAGGTTTGTTAATTTTTTTTTATATAATATATTTATCGTCGCGCATAGATTGTCACCGACAGCATCAAGGGTAAAAACCAGGTGGCGATTGTTTTCGGCAAGTCCCCAGGCGCAAGAATAGGCATGGGCGTAGTGATGATTCAACAGTACTATTTTATTTTTTGAAATTTTTAATAACTTAGAGAGTTCGCTTAGCTTTCGATTTTTTTCATTTTTATTTTTTAAAATGTTAGAAATATCAGCTTTATTAGAATCAAGTAAATTTTGAGTAAATTTTGACAAATCATTTTCCCACCAATCCGGGATCGCAGTGCTATGGGAAAAAATAAAATAGCTATTATAGTGCTTAGGTTCAAAGCCTTCTTTTTCAAGAAAATCATACCCTTTTAATAATTCATCGTTAATTGTAATTTTATCAATATTTTCCGGATTACCGCTTAAATAATGTTCAATAACATACTTATATGCATTGAATGGAAACCCTGTAGCATTTTTAATTCTATTAAATCGTTCTTCAGAAACTACACAAACCATTTTTCCATTCTGAGATAGTCCAACAGTACAATTATGCCCGTAATGAATAGAAATAATATTTTTTGTCATCTTATTTATTAATCCCTTGCTTAACTATTTAGTTTCCATTCGGGATACGGGTTATATAGGCCGTAAAAATAATTATGGTCTGATTCCACCACAAAACTATAATACTTGTCATGCCATTCAAGTACATTATTGGGGTCATTAAACTCGCCAAGCGTTATATGACAATAATACTTACTGGGTTTTAAATTTAACTTTTTAATAATAAAATCAATACTGCCTTCGCCCTGAAGATAATCAATTTCTATACGATCCAGATTTGAATAATTAGATATTACCTGAATGTTTTCTAGAGTAAAAAAAGTTACCGTAAATACCGGTTTTATGACTTTTCTTTTAAACATAAAAAGAATTGATATTATTAATTCTTCGCCGTTTTTAATGGTCTTGATTTCTTCGCTGTTTCTATTTAAAAATTTAACAACTGGCAGACTAATGCTTTTGTCATTATTTATAATAAATCCTCCGGTTTCTGAACCAGCCGACTGATCGCTTACAAAAGTATCTTTTTCGTATTCGTTACAAACATCGTTAGCCGCCGCATACATTTTGATTATACCCCGGTCAATCCAAATTGCCTTACTGCAGAAATTCCTGACATGAGGCATGCTGTGACTTACTAAAAAAACTGTGCCGCCATTCCGTTTGTATTCTGATATTTTTCTGAAACATTTTAGTATAAACTGCAGATCACCTACAGCAAGCACCTCGTCCGCCNNCTTTCTTCCATTTTTTTTTTTATTACATTTTGTTTCATGCCCAGAATACTGCCATTTAAAAAAATGTTTTCTCTGCCGGTCATGTGCGGATGGAAACCGGCACCCACGGAAATTAAAGCGCCGATTTTACCTCTGATAGTTATCTTGCCTGTGTCGGGTGGATATATCCCCGCCAGCAGCCTTAATAAAGTGGATTTGCCCGAGCCATTTTTTCCAATAAGCCCCACCGAATCGCCGCGCTTTACGTTAAAATTGTTGTTTTTTAAAGCCCAAAATTCAGCTTTTCGTAAAAATTCACGTTTTAGCTTTATGCCCAAAGACGACTTGGTAATATCAATTAATCCATAAGCCATACTGCGCTTAAGACTGCGGCAGAATTTTTTTGATAAATTTTCTACTTGAATTATTTGCTCAGACATAATCAAATCATTTTTTCAATAACTTTTTCTTCAGTAAGAAAAAAAATTCTCCATGCAAATAAAAAAACGGATAGAGAAACAAGAGCTGCTATTAAAAATTCAAATTTGTAATTTTCAAACCGCCCGTAAATAATTATATCTCTGCTGGCGCCTATTAAATAAGTGAGAGGGTTATATTTTAAAATCTTTTGCAGCAGAATATTATTAATGTTTGGAGAGTATATTACCGGTGTAAGATAAATCAGAATATTTAAAAAAATATCTAGTATTTTCTGAATTTCCTCTGCTACTATTTTAAATACCGAAACAATTAGCCCCAGACCTGCGCCCAAAAAAAAAAGAGGCAGGCTTATAAATGGTAAAAAAATGATTTTCCAGCTAGGTGTTATATCAAAATACAGCAATACGGCAATATTTATAATAAAACCTGTAAAAAAACCGGCCAAATGCTGCGCAGTCTGTTTTATTAAAAGTACTTCGTGCGGGTATTTTACCTGCATAATAAAGCCGGCCCCGGCACCGAGTGTTTCTGTAGCAGAAACATAATAGCCTTTGAAAAGATTCCATATTGAAGTGCTTAAAAGGACATAAGCCGGATAAGGAATGCCTACATCACCTGGATTAAGTACGCCGGTTTTATTCATAAATACCCAAGAAATAACAGCAACTAGCGGAGTAATGACCAGCCATCCGATACCGAAATAGGATTTTTTATATATGGCAAAAAAATCGCGGATGAATAACTGCAGGATCAGTTCTTTTGAATGATAGATATTAGTGAACATAATACCAATCATTTTAAAGACGCCAATTTTATGTCTTTGATTAGGTTCATAAATAATTGTGATAGTTTCATTCATTGAATTAAATCACTTATAAAGTTATTGCAATTTTATAATGATAATAAATTTAACGCGAATTTACAATTTTCTAATTTTTGTACAATATCGTTGGCAATAAGTAAAACGCATTGAAAATTTCTGGTCAGGAATATGGGAAAATGTTAAGATCACCAAAACAAATTGTGAATATATAAAATCTCGCGAGGAATATCTTTTCATGAATAATTCTATATTATATTATACCCTCTAAATTCGTCAGCCATATGCTTTTTGGAGCAGAAAATAATCAATATTTCTTTAAACAGCTGGAAAGCACTTCCAAATCTGTCTCAGTGAGTTCCGGGTAATTGCCAAAATAAAATCCGCAGCTGTCTATTTTTTCTGTACCGGGCAGTTCATTTTTTATATACGGATATTTTTCGTAGAAAGGCTGTTTTTGCATATTGCCGGCAATCATGGGGCGTATTTCTACTCCGGCGCCGGAAAACTGCAGAATATATTTTTGTCTGAGCTCCGGTGTTTTGCAGATTACCGGAAAAGAAAAATTAGACAGCCGGGAAATGTGCGCATGATTAATCATTTGCAAATCTTGATTGTTTTTTACAAAAGATTCCAGATAAAGATAATTTTTTTCGCGTTTTTCAATGTTTTTTTCCAAAAATTGCATTTGATAAATTCCCAAAAAACCGGTAATTTCTGTAGGCCTGAAATTAAACCCCAAATCATAAAAAGTATATTTGCCCTGAAATTCACTGTTAATTGCAAATTTTTTGCGCCATTTATGCTGCTGGTCTGAACTTAAATTGCGGTCCCAGCCGTTAGCTCTGACAATTTTCAGCATTTCAGCGATTTCATCATCATCAGTGCAGACCATACCGCCCTCAATTGTGGACATGTGATGAGCAACAAAAAAAGAAAAAGTGGATGCCGCGCTGAAGTTTCCGGCTTTGCCTTCCGGAAGTTCCGTACCGAGTGACTCGCAATTATCTTCCAAAAGCAGAATTTTTTCGGCAGAACATATATCGCGGATTGCCGGCAAATCACCGGTAAAGCCCAGGGCATTGGTAATAAATAGACATTTAATTTTATGTTTAGCAATAAATTTTTTTAATAATTCCGCTGTAATATTAATTGTTTCAGGCGAACAGTCAATTGCCGCCGGCTGCAGAGACATCTGAATTATCGGCATAACGTTGGTTGACCAGGTAAGCGCTGAAAAACCGGTGATGTCTCCATCATGTAAATGTCCCAAATTTTTCATAGACTGCAGCAATGCCAGATTGGCGCTGCCGCCGCTGTTAAACAGCACAGCGTGCTTACGTTTCTGATAAGCTGCAAATTTTTTTTCAAATGCCAAACATTGACTATCCATGCTGAGTCTGGGCGCTTTCATAATAAACTCGGAAAGCGCTTTTTTTGTCTCGAACTCTTCGATGAATGCATTTTTCATTAACGGTATCATGAGTTTTCTCCGGAAAATTTTATTTTTTTATAAATATCAAGCATTTGATTAATTCCTTCATTAAGAGAAATATGCGTACTAAAACCGGATTGTATCATTCTGCTTACATCAAGGCGCTTTCGCATCATGCCGTCGGGCTTGGAAGTGTCCCATAGTATTTTTCCCTGATACCCTGTTTTAACGGCAATTAATTCAGCCAGTTCTTTAATCGAAACATCAGTGCCAGTACCTACGTTTATAAAAGATGGGGCGTTATAATTAAGCAAAAAAAAGAGAACTGCTCTGGCCATATCATCCACATGCATAAATTCCCGCCGCGCCGCGCCGGTGCCCCACAGGGTAATCTCTTGTTTTTTTTCATCATGGGCATCGCTGAAACGGCGCACCAGGGCAGAAAGTACATGCGATTTATCAAGATCGAAACTGTCATTCGGCCCGTAAAGATTACAGGGCATAAGGGAAATACAGCACAGCCCGTATTGGCGATAATAATATTCTGCCAGTTTCAGGCCGGCAATTTTAGCAATAGCGTACCCCTCATTGGTAGGCTCAAGCGGGCCGGTAAGCAGATATTCCTCTTTCATAGGCTGTTTGCATTCCCGCGGATAAATGCAGGAACTGCCCAGAAAACAGACTTTTTTAACTTTGTGAAGATAGGCGCAATGAATCAGATTATTTTGTATTGCCAAATTATCATAAAGAAATACGGCCGGCTGTTCGGAGTTTATTTTTATTCCGCCGACTTTAGCTGCTGCCATAATAATATAATCAGGTTTATGATTTTCATAAAAGGCATTTACACTGTCAAAATGCCGCAAATCGAGTGTTTGTTTATCCGCTAAGATTAAATTATCGTATCCCTCTTTCTCCAGCAAGCGTAATATGGCGCTTCCGGCCATGCCCTTATGCCCGGCGATAAATATTTTTTCATGCTTTTTCATTTTTTAATCCAATCTTTATTCAGATATAATATTCATTTTTTTTATAAATTATACCATATATACAAAAATCTATCCCGTTGGTATTTGATCATGCTTATTATAAATTCTAAAAATATCAGACGACATACCTCTTGCCATAGCGCAGACAGTTTTAAATTTGATTTTTATAATGAGGCGAACGCTGCAAAAAACTGTGACTTTTTAAGGAGCATTTAAACTAGCGAAATCATACGATATATATTATAATATTTATATATGAAAAAAATGAATTTTGCATCAAAATCCCCGCGTACATATCATATTTATCAGACGATTAAAAATAATATACTTTATAAAAAATATCAGAATAACATCTTGCCGACTGAAAATAAATAAAAAAATGAATTTGGCGCCAGCATCAGTACGATACGCGAAGCGCAAAAAATGCTGATAAAAGAAGATTTAATAATAAAAATTCAGGGGAAGGGCACTTTTATTAAAAACGTTGTTTTTAAAGAAAAAACCAGATAAGCGGCCGTTAAAAAACAACAGCGGACAATTAATCACTTCGGTTTTTCAATAAATGCTCTGGTGTCGCTTTTCCCGTGCAGACGCATGGCATTCATCATAAAAATATCCAGCTTGTTTAAGGCTGCAGGGGGAAGGCTGTTGCCGTCAATTTCTACAGACAGCACCGGATAACCGTGTTTACGGAAATGCGGAGTTATAATGCCCTCAATTACCCGTCCAATCAGGCAGGCAAAGGGCGAAATATTTATCACGCCGCTGTAGCCTTCATGCATGGCATTCCAGGCTGCTCCGCTTGATATGCTGATTTCCGAATGCATCTCGGATGTAACATAATAGCTGTAGGCATCGTGCATGATTTTATGCATATCATGGGGCGCTGAGGGAATAAGCCCGGTAGACCGCAGGGAGTTTTTTATTTTTCTGTCGGCATAATGCTTATACCACTGCTCAATTTTAAAAACCAGTAAATCTTTCATTACCGGCGAAAAAAATTTTTTATACCAGGGCAGTATCGACAGCTTTTTTTTGATAGTAAATTCTCTCACAAAATCACAATAATATATCCATTCGGCCACACCGGAAATTTTTGCAATTATGCCTTTACGCGCCAGATTACTGATAATTTCATCAACCGTAAAATCATCGCGCCGCACGTAAATTTCTCCCACCACCAGCACTTTGGGGCATATATCTGGTTTGCGGGCAAGCGGTATTTTTGCTATTTCCCATCCGGCTTTTTTCAGTACCGGAGTTATGGATGAAGCGTCTTTTTCTAGAGCCGAGAGTACTCCTTTCCAGATTTCATCAAATCGTTTGAGCGCCGAAACCGAATCCCGGGCGCAGGTGCGCAGACTGATTTCAATGTCTTTCATGTAATCGGCAGCAGCCATTGACCACCAGATATTTTTGCTGAAATTCGGACCAACTTCACTGTAGGAATTATCTGAGCTTAAAATAAGCAGGACCACGTTTTCCAGCCTGAGGTCGCGAAAAAGATTTTCATAATATACAAAATATTGTCCGGTACGGCAGGGGCCGGTAGTAATAGGCACAAATAAAAGATAAATTTCGTCTTTGCGGTATTGTTCGGAAGCAAAAAACTGCAGAGCTCCTCCCAGCACCAGCAGAGACGGTACGCATTCCTTGCCTGATGCATAATCGCGCGCCCGCTGCAGGGTATGAATATCGGGTACCGGCAGGGGGACTCCAGCTACGCCCGAACCGCGGAAAACCGCAGCTACAAATTCGGTAGTAAGCCGCCCCATACTGGCTAAAAGCATTTTTACCCGCGGATTATTTTTAACCGGTATGGATTCTCCGGTATGAATATTATTAATAAACATTCCGTCATTACCAGCATTAAAAAGCAGACCGTTATCGTATTTTTCTTCTGCTGCCGGAATGACCTTTTTCCGGTAGCCTTCAATAATATCAAGAAAGGCTTCAACGCGCGTATCTATACCGGCGTCAGCCGAATGCGAATCAAACTCCAGAATTAAAAACGGCCTGGAACCCATGATCCAGCGTACATAATGGAGCATAAAAGAATCAGGGGCGCAGGAAAAATTGGTAATGTATGTACAAAAAATATTTTTTTCATTTTTAATATAAACCGCAGCTTTCATATCCTGCTGTCCGTAATACCAGTACATATTGGGAAAAATAACTTCATTTTCAAAAGGCAGAATATCAAAAGGCAGTACAGAAAATCCGCGCGTGGTAAATTTTCTGGGAATGCCCATGTTGGCTTCCGGCGTAAACGCATTATAGGGGCGACCTAATACGGCAATTGCCGGTTTGCCTGATTTTCGCGCATGCTCCAGGGCTGTAATTCCCAGTTTTTTATACGCGGCTAGATATTCTTCCTGCTTTTTCATCGCCGTATCAAATGCCCGGTCGGTTTCAGATTCTGCAATTCCCAGACCGGTTCCCATTTGTATAAAAGCTTCCCGCGCCTTGATCACGCCGAATTTGAACGAGACAACCGGAGTCAGGAATTTTTCCTGCGGAATTTCAGGAAAAGCCTGCCTGATGTAATAGGGAAAAGCCTGGGTAATGGGGCAGAAATTGGCATGTACATTTTTTTCATAACTCGGCATATCTTTAAAATGCGGTACAAATATATAATCCGCCTGATGATCAATTGCATCCTGCACGGCGCCGTGGGCAATTTCAGACGGAAAACAATATGCGCTTTCCATACGCGCTGTTCCTTCGCGGGAAATGTTTTTTGTCAGGAAAGTTTCTATGCCCAGTTCATGAAAAAACCAGGAATAAAAAGGCATGAGTGTATGCACGGAAAAGGCTCTTGGAATTCCCACGCGGAAGGCATGCTGTTTTTTTATTTCAGCCGGATTGGGACAATGCTTTACGAACAGCAGATCAAGACGATCAGCAATAAAATCATGCACGGTTTCTTCGCTGAACTGGGTTTTACGGCGCAGATTGGCGTATTTATTACAGCGCCCTCCGAACATATACGGATGGTTATTTACCTTAAGAACACGGATCGGACAGAAATTGCTGCAGGCCTTACAGGTAAATTCCTTTTCACTCGCGATTTCACGGTTTAAAATTTCAGCAATCTGATACCGGGTTTTTTCCAAATCTCCGCTTGCCAGTTTTTCCAGGGCCAGAAGAGCTACTCCGAAACAGCCAAGCAGTTCAGGGTCAGGCGGAACTGTTATATCTTTTTCAAGCAGCATGGCAAAGGCCAGGGGAACCGCCTCATTTTTGGCAACGCCGCCCTGCAGCACAATGGAGTTTCCTATGGTGCGGTTTCCCACTACCCGGTTAAGATAATTGGCTACAACACTGGCAATAATTCCGGCTGTTATATCTTCACGCGATGCTCCCTGCTGCACAGCTTTTCTGATGTCGGAATTAATAAAAGCCGAACAATGCTCTCCGAATTTAAGCGGGGCTTTTGCCTGCAGGGCTATTGGACCGATTTCGGGAGCGCTTTTGATATTAAGATCTCCCTGGGCTGATTCTTCAAGAAAAGAACCCGTACCTGCAGAACAGGCTTCATTCATGGCATAATCAATAGGAACCCCGTTTTTCAGGAGTACGTATTTGGCATCCTGTCCGCCGATTTCAAAAATAGTATCAATTTCCGGACAGAAAAAAGCCGCTCCTCTGGAATGGGCAATAATTTCGTTATAAACAGCAGGTGTTTCCAGAAATACTCCCAAAATTTCACGGGAAGAACCGGTGACCGAGGCCATGGCTATATTAAAATTTCCCTCGCCTGCAGTATCATGCATCTGTTTACGGATTTCCACCAGACAGTGTTTTAGCGCTGCTACCGGGTCGCCATGGGTACGTCCGTAATGACAGGCTACTATTTCGCGGGTATCAATATCGATCAGACAGGCTTTGGTCGTGGTGGAACCTCCATCCACTCCCAGTAAATATTCTCCGCCTGGACGTGCTTTTCCCCGTACCGGGAGTACTCTTTTAACCCTGCCCTGTGCTTTGATAAAAGGCGCATAGCGTTCATAAGTAATGCGTTCGGCATGAAATAATTTCCCTGCAGACGGCAATATACTGCCGTAGCGAACAGCAAGATGCGCAGCACCGAAAGCTTCAAACCAGGCAGCCTGTTCGGGAATAATAATTTCTGCTAGGGGCAGGCGCTCGTTAATAAATTTTCTGATATAGGGGTTAAGTGTAACTCCGCCGGTAAGTACAATTCTGCCTTTACTGATCCGTCCGCGCTTTAAAAAATCAGCAACCTTGGTAGCCATGACATCTGACAGGGATAGCACGATATCTTCCTTTGTTGCTTCGCCCTTGTTAAGTTTGTGCGTACAGTCGCTTTTCATAAAAACCGAACAGCGGCAGGAAAGCCGGTGCACACAGGCAGAACCAAGCGAAGAAATTGCGGAAAAATCCATGTTCATGCGCCCGAGCTGCTGCTTAAAAAATTCTCCGGTACCGGAAGCGCATTTATTTCCGGAAAAAGTATTTACAATTTTGCCGTTTTGCCCCAGGGTATATACCACCAGATCTTCGCCGCCCAACGATACAACCGCATCCGGTTTTAAATCAAGACTGAAAAGGGCTTCTTCCACGCATAAAGATTCAATAACATTGTTAACCGAAAGCATGAATCTTCCTTCGGTTCCGGTAGCAAGAGTCATTAAATCGGCGGGAAGTTCGTGCGCAGCTAATATTTTTTTTAACACAGCGGGAAAATCGCCTTCGTGCGGAACAGCTTCGTGCCAGATTATGCCGTCTCCTTCCAGCATGACGGCTTTAATACTGGTAGAACCGATATTTATTCCCAGGCTATGCATAAATTATTACCTCGTGTGAAAAAATTTTTTTAAACTTAATATCGCCTGAACTGGCAAATCAGGTAATTTGAATACCAAATGCCATGTTTTGAAAAGTCAAGGCGCGGACCCGGCGCGTGCTCCCATGGGTGTTTCCGGCTGTCAGCCGGTAGATCTTGTAGCGCTTCTTGTAACCTTGTTTTCATTACTACGGGTGTCCAGGGCTATGATAATTCAGTTTTCAGGCGTTTAATTTTTCAAGCATCCGATCTGCGTAAGCAACCAGATATTGGTTCAGCTTGCTGCGGAATTTTTCAATTTCAGTTTCATCGATAAGAATATTATTATCTATTATAGGGCGTACAATACTATAAAAATAAACCGGCGCCAGCAGCATAAAAACATTGTAAACAATATCATAGGCATCCGAAGAACCGGGACGCCCGAGTTTTCCGGCCAAAACCGTTCCGTCAAAAAACGAATCATAAATTATACGGAAATTATTAACCAGTTCATCGGTAAAATATGAAGCAATCGGGTTATCGCTTACCAGTTCCCGTGTTATAATTGTCAGTATGGACGGTGTTGAAATCAGGGAATTCATCAATTTATGAGAAAAAATTTCCACGCGTTTTTTAATATTTTTTTCCGATTTGATTTCCTGCAGTATTGATTCATTAAATTCAGAAATACGGGAATTTACAACTGCCCGGTACAAGCCTTCCTTGCCTCCGAAATAATAGCCGATCATAGCAAGATTGACTTCAGCTTTGGCTGCAATCTGCCGTATGGAAGTGGCGGCAAATCCATTAGCTGCAAAAAGCTCAAATGCAATATCTAGTATCTTGTTTTTACTGGGAATATTTTGGCTGTTTTCCATTTAAACCGTTACTTTAATCAGATTAAACACATGTTCAAATCAAACGTTTGTTTAATATTATAATAATATTATTCCTTTGTCAAGTAAATATAAAATTTTCGTATCCACTCAGGTTGTAAAATTAAATGAAAAAAGAAAAAGTATAACCGCAGAGTGTTTCACCCGTTGCCTTCCACGCAGAGAATCCGGTGTACAGTATACTCCGGCCTTTCTACGTGGCTTGCCTGTGTGTTTGCTGTTCTGCGGTTATTTATTACGGGTGCTTTCTTAAACGCTGTGCCAAAATTTACAGTACATTGTGTAAAACCTGGACGGAAAAGAGTATATAAAAACAAACTGGGACTATTATATATTTCAATAAATGAGGGAATTTGTACCTTGAGTATTCATCTTGTTTATTGTAAGATAGATTAAAAAAATGAAGGCGGAATCATGCAGTTCATAAAAGATTATCCTTTTTTAATAATAGCCATACTATTCTTAGCTGTATTTTTTTTTCTGGTGAAAAAAAAAATTGATCAGGCAGGTAATATTTTCGCCGATGTGCTTGAAAAAAAAATCACTCTTAAAATTCTTGCCGGCTTACTGATTGTTCAGTATATTTTCGGCTATTTGATGCAGACCGTTATTTATACCGATTATTTTTACGGTACATGCGGAGACAATTACCGTTATGTTTTTCACGCACTTAATAATCCTTTATACTTCAATCCTCAGCATATTTTATATCCATTACTCGGTGGAATTTTTGTGCCTCTGCTGGAAAAATTGGCTTTTTTTATACCAGGAACATCCGGGTATACCGAATCGTTATTTGTTTTTTTTGCCTTGCCGCTGAAAATATTTGCAGGTTTCGGTTTATGGGCCATGTATGTACTTCTGCGTATTTCCGGCTTGCCAAAAGGAAAAGCACTGACCGGAACCCTGTTTTTTTCCGTAACTTTTGCTTACTGGTTCTGGAATATTCAGCCCAATGCCCGCGGACTTCTGATGCCTCTGTATCTTTTTATCATGATTGTATCTGTAAAAGCAGTTGCAGACGGCACATGGCGTTATTATCTGCTGGCTGCATTTCTTGGTATCACCGCAGTTTTTATTCATATTGCATCTGCTTATTTTGTTGTGGCTTCGGGTATTTTCCTCGCTTTTTTTTCAGTGTACCGCTGCCAGTTTCTTAAATCTCCCGGCAGGTTATTCCGTCTGGCGGTTTATTTATTAATTGCTGTGTCTGGCGGATGGCTTTTTTATTATTTTTGCAGCAGAGCTTTAAATGTTTATTATATTCCGCGTATTCTGGAAATGCTTTCTGATCCGGGTATGTTCGGAAAATTTTCCTTTGGACCCCAATTTTTTACCTTACTGTTTCGCGACGGTATCAGTACAAATTTAAGCATGCTTTTCGGTTTGCTGTACGGAAAAAATAAACAAATATGGGAGCTGGTATTAATTACACTTATTTTTAGTATGTTTTTTTTCCAGGCACTGTCTTTTTTCCGCATACGCATACATAGTAAAGACAATGAATCACTGTCCCTGATTTTAAATCTGTTGGCTTTTGCCTGTATTATGACCGGTTTTTCCCTGCGTAAAACCTGGCCGGAATATTTTGCCAGTATTATACCGGTTTCGGCTTCATTGTATATTTTATTGCTGTTTAAAAACCCTCACGGCAACAGAAATATTTTTCTTCTTCCGGTAATAATTATTTCTGTTTTTATTATGAATACCGCAGGCAGCAATAAAGTGCTTTCCGTTACTGATTTGTACGGAGATGAAACTTATAGCGCCATTCACCTGCTCGGCAGTTCTGCCGCAACCAATGAATCTGTTGTTTATTTCGGGAAAATCGGCCCATACCGGTATAACCATGACGGTATCTATCAATATTATTGTAAAAATCCCAAAAGTATATACTCGGGCATACACTGGGAAAATAACCTGCCGGACGCAAAGGAATTATTCAGGCAGGTATACAGCGGTAAAACAATTGCTGTCAATCTGGCGAACTATCCCGAAATAACCGGACAAGTTCCGGCGGATCTGAAAATTTCCGTGGTCTCCTCCGATAAAGATAATTTAAAAATTGCTTTTTTCAGAAAAAAATAATAAAACAGACGGATTAACAGAAACCTGACTGTTTTCTGTACTTTACCTCTATGCGGAATTTTATTTTCTGTCTGATAACGAGTATGCTTTTTTTTATACCATGCAATGCCTGGGAATGGCAGGAATGGAATCTGAAACCGGCAGCAGTATCTTCTGCAAATCTCCGGGCGCCTGTATATAATTCTCCCGCGGCCGGATCGCTTTATTTCCTGGTTAAAATTTATCAAAAACTGCTAAAAAATCCCATGAATCATGGTAATTGCCCAAGTTATCCCACCTGCTCGCGTTATGCAATTATTTCTCTTCATAAATACGGAGCTTTCTGGGGTCTGATGATGAGCATTGACAGAATAATGTACCGCGAAAATATGAGCATGCTGCGTCATTATAATATTATTGATATAAACGGGAAATACTATTTTTATGATATTTCTGAAAACAATTATATTTTCCATAAAATCAGGAGTATAAAACCGTGAAATTTCTATTTTTAAGCCTTATGTTTTCCTGCTGTTTAGCTTGTGATTTTGCCGATTATTTATTTAAAGAAAAAAAATATTTCGAGGCGTATCTGGAATATACGCGCTGTTTGTTTAATGAAAAACAAGATCCAGGGGAAATCCTTAAACTGCGCCTGCAGATTTTAAATTGTTATATTCTGGGAGGAAAATCGGCTGAAGCTCTGCTCTTTACCGATTCTCTGTCATTTCTTTATGCAGACAGCAAAGAAATTAATCTTTTTATCAGCTATCAGCGGGCAAAAATTCTTTATCAGATGAAAAAATATCGGGAATCTGAAGAGGAATGCGGAAAATTAATTTTAGAGCAGAAAGCAAACAACGCGGAACCCGTTTATGTTCAATATAACGACAGCGCTTTGCTTCTTAAAACGCTGAATATCATTCAGCAAACCCCGGTAAAATACATTCCGGTTTATATGCAGAGGCTGTCTGAAAATTGTATTGACCAGGAATTGCGCAGTAAATATTTAACTGCTGCTCATGATATAAAAAACCAGCGTTACCGCAGAAAATACCCGGTTTTATCGGGAGCATTATCGATTATTCCCGGCTTGGGGCAAATATATAACCAGCGTTATTCCGATGCTCTACGTGCCTTTCTGGTAAACGGATTAAGCGGAGCGCTTACTTTTTATATGTGGAAAAAAGAATTATCGGTAAAAAATCCCGAAGCAAGAAGGCTCACGCTTCCCATTGTTCTTTCTTTAACCTCCAGCTCATTTTATCTGGCGAATATTTTCAACGCAGTAAACACTGCCCGTCAAAATAACTTTAAAATGGAAGTGAAGATTAAAGATTCTGCTTTGATAAAAATTGATGAGATTATTCTGAGTTACGATATTATTATGCCGGTACGCGGAAAATAGTATTAACGCATACCGGCATAAGCGGAAATTAAATGTTGATGTAAGCTTTGCTTTAAACTTTCATTTTCTTAAAAGCTTTTACCATATCGCGGGAAATATTTCTCATGGCACGGTCAATTGTGTCTTGAATTGTGCTTCTATTGGCTTTTTCAGTAGTTGTCCATTTTAAAGCACCGGTTTTGGCGTCAACCATTTTTACGGAAATAAAAGCTTCATAGCCTTTTACAGGCAGCAGTAAAAAAACCAAACCGGGAATACCTCCAAAAATACAGCCAAGAATTGAACATGGTACCTTGGCCCTGACGCCAATACCGGATTTTTTGGCTATCTTGGTTACGCTTCCGGTGAGTAGATAGTCAGCGCCTAAAAGATTACCGATTTCGGCAGCGCCTTTTGTCATACCGGCAGCGCCCATTTCCTGTTCTTTCATGACTTTTGCGATCTGTTCTCTTTCCAGAACATTGAAAGTGCCGACCTTCATTAAATACGGAAGCAGAAGATCAGAAGCTAATGAACCTGTTCCTTCAACTTTGTCATCTTGAGACTCACGGCCCTTTTTATCAGTGATTTTAACTTTCGGGTCGTCGAAAGTCATAATCGCGATAGTTTTTTGGGAAAAGAGCATGCCCATTGTGTACGCTAAAAAAAGCAGTAATATTCCTGTTTTTTGCATAAGTTCCTCCAATTTCAGGACATTATAAACCATTTATTTTTTTATGTCAAATTTTTTGTATATATTCGGATTTTAAATTTTAAAATAGCAAGAAAAAAAACAAAATAACCGCAGAACAGCAAATGTACAAGCAAGCCATGTCGAGAATATTGGCGCCTCTCGGTGTGGCGGGACATCAGGGGGGCGGTATTTTACGGTTAAAAATTTTTAACTCCATGACACTTGCGTGAAAAAAAAATTTAAATCTGAGTAGTTACGATGTTTATTGTTCACAAATCGGTTTATACCAGAAAAAGTGGTAAAGTCTCAGAGTAAATTCGTACTTTAGTGTTTCCATGTTAATTTAGCCATGGTTTTCATTTTTAATATTTGTGAAATGCCTTTTTGGCTGGCAAATAAGTAAATTGTGCGTTTACCAGGGGTAAAATCTGAAAATTTTGATATTAAATTTGACAAAATGAAAAAATTTGTGTATAATTAATTTAAAGTGCTTTATGGTGTATTAAATCACTTTTAAGGATTAAATTATAGAGTTTAATAAAATTTTCGGTGAAAAAATGGGACTGATCAGGGAAAACAGGATAACAGTGGAGACGGGGGTAAAAAGTACAGTCAAACTAGTGAACAAAATGCTTGAGGAAAACTATAATGAGCAGCATGGTATGTTCCGTGGCTGAAGCCGAGCTTTTATTCCCTGCGGGCAAAACCCTGGATACGCAGGTTTCTATTGTAAAGACAGGGGGCATTGATGAGTGTGCCTAATAAATACAGCATCATAGAAAAAAAAATTCTCAATGATATACACTCCCGCGTGTATACTGACAAAATACCTTCGGAAAGAAATCTGGCAAAAAAATACATGGTTAATCCCCTGACCATACGCAGGGCGCTTGATACGCTCGCCCGGAAAAAAATATTAATCAGGATACACGGCAGCGGCACATATGTAAATCCAACCTGTAAAAACGAGATTTCAATATACCTTACGAATACTGATGAAATTTGCGGGAAAATAAATACAGCTCTGCAAAAAAAATTTCCTCATCTTGATTTTCATATCACAAACCTGAGAAGCGAAAGAGATGAACTTTTTTATCAAAGTCACGATATACTATCTGACGTATCATACTGCCCGTTTGAATATGATAAATACTTTCTGCCCTTTGATCCCGTTATAATACAAAAATATCTGGATGAAAGCCGCTATTACAGCAGGGCTTTCAATATTCACANNCGGTCTGCCCCTGATCCTTTCTCCGCGCGCGCTTGTATGCAATAAAGACCTTCTCTGTTCTGTAACCGGCAAATCAAGTCATCATGATTTAGAATTTGACGACCTTCTTGTTCTGAACGATATTATAAAAGAAAGAAAAGATATTTATTTTTTTGACACGCAATTTCAGCCGAAAACCGCTGTACTGTCCTTTATTTATCTGAATATAAAAACGCCTAATGACGAATCCTGTCTGGAGCATATTCCGCCCGAGGTATTTGAAGCGGGTCTTGATGATTTTTGGACATTCTATAAAAAACCTCTTGGCCAGGGCGTTGATTTTACAAAGGGCAATTCTCTGTTTTCATTTATATACCGCCAGAATATCAGGGTACGCAGCGGAGATTTCCCGTTTTCCTGGGACATCCTGCCTGCGCCCGCGAAAAACAGGGTAAAAATTCTCACTCCGGCCTCGCAGTCCCTGTTTATCTCTAAAAGAACGGGGAATACGGAAATATGCAGGGAAATATGCGAATATTTTCTGGAACCGGAGATTCAGGGCATATTTGCAGAATATAAATACGGCATCCCGGTCTATAAATCCGCTGCTCTGTCAAGTTTCGGCTCAACGAACTTCCGTGATGATATTTTTTTCAGCGAGATGAGTCATCTTAGATATCACTACTCGTTTTTTGAGAAAAATCTCATGAATATTTTCATAGCCAGGTGCAATGAGCTTTTTGCGGGTGAAATAAATTTCCCCGATTTTCGCAGCGCGGTCAGGGAGCTGTACAATATACATGAGGCATCTATAAGGGGCGGCAGGATGATTGAAGACCAGAAGTATAAAACGAATTTCGGTTCCGCTTTGCTTTTCACAGGAGAATAAATATGTATTTAAATTTTTTTTCTGTTTGTTATTAAATTATTTTATACGAAGATCCTTTTAACTTTTTTTTAT